>NZ_BAAILO010000381.1:125268-165906 GCF_054589115.1 Cupriavidus sp. 8B
TGAGCGCGGCGATCACCGCGTCGTCATCGTCGCGCGCGAGCTGCGCGAGCACTTCCAGCAAGCGCTCGCGCATTTCCTCCGCGGCCTTGCGTGTGAAAGTGATGGCGAGGATCTCGTGCGGCGCCGCGCCAGCCAGCAACAGGCGCAGCAGGCGCGCCACCAGCAACCAGGTCTTGCCGCTGCCCGCGCAGGCCTCGACCACCACGGAGCCGGCGGGGTCGCAGGCCGCGCGCGTGAACTCGGCCTCGGCAACCGGCTGGCCATCGCGCAGATAAGGGTGGACGCTCATGCGCGGCCCCCGATCCCCGGCGGCAACGCCGTGCTTTCCCAGAAG
Source organism: Cupriavidus sp. 8B (assembly GCF_054589115.1). Lineage (NCBI taxonomy): Bacteria > Pseudomonadati > Pseudomonadota > Betaproteobacteria > Burkholderiales > Burkholderiaceae > Cupriavidus > Cupriavidus sp. 8B. The sequence continues at coordinate 125,603 of NZ_BAAILO010000381.1, forward strand.
CCCTTGCGGCACAGGCCGCGGGCGGTGCAGTAGGTGCATGCGCCGGCGTCCCCGAAGGCCGGCAGCGGCGCGTCCTGGCGCAGGCGCATCACGTCGCTGCGCAGTTGTTGTTCGAGCCACGCCACCGCGGCATCGAAGTCAGGCAGGCTCACTTCGCGCTGGGGTGCCGGCGGGCCGTCCTTCGCGCCTTCGAGCGCCACCCAGCTGCCACCGGCGACGTCGGCGCGCAGCAATCCATAAAACGGCAACTGGCAATCCTCTTCCACGTCCCCCACCTTGCGCTTCAAGCGCAGCACGGTCTGGGTCTTGTAATCGAGCACCGCGCGGCTGCCGTCGCGCGCGCGATCGAGCCGGTCGATGCGGCCGTTGACGCGCAGCGGCTGGCCGTCGGGCATGGGCAGGTCGACGGTGGCATCGAGCTCGCCATCGTCCCAGAACCAGCCCTGCGCTTCGCGCTCGGCCTGCCATGCCACGTAGGAGGGCAGCACCTCGCACCAGCGGCGGTAGTAACCGATGGCGTTGCCGTCTTCCTTCATCAGCGCGCCGAACTCGTGATCGGAAATCTCGCGCAGGCGCGCCAGGCGAGCGTCATCGCGGCGCAAGCCGTCCTGCGACGCTTCGCGGTGGTAACGCAGCAGCACGCGGTGCAGCAGCTCGCCGATATCGCGTTTTTCCAGGTCGTCGCTGACGACTTCCAGCCCCGCCAGCCCGAGCATGCGGCCGGCAAAGAACTGGTAGGGACAGCGGCGCAGCATGTTGTACGCCTGCGCGCTCCAGCGCTCGGGCACCAGCTCCGATGCCGCGGGCGCGGGCATGCCGCCCACCTCCGCGAAGGTCTCGTGCAGCACCGGCAGCGCGCTTGCCTCGATCGGCGCGCCCGCGCGCGAGCACAGCGCGCTGAGCCGCTCGATCCAGCCCGACACATGCTTGGGCTCGCCGCGCGCGCCAAGGCGCTGCCAGGTGAGCACCACGTCATCGTTGTTCAGCAAGACCTCGGCCAGGTCGCGCGCCTGCTGGGCGAAGCGCACCTCGCGGTCTTCCAGCGCGAGCTCGCGCCGCATCTGGTTGGAGAAAAACATCAGCTCGGCCGCGCTGGAGGGGAGCTGCGTGTCGTCACAACCCACCACCACGACACCGTCGAAGCGGCGCATGCGCGCGCCGTTGAGCGGCAGGATGGTGATGCGCGCGGCGCCGCTGGCCGAGGGTTCCTTATAGGCAACCGACTCAAGCAAGGCTGACAGCATGGAGCGGAATTCACCGAGATCGAGCGTGGCGCCCGAGCCCGTCTCGTCCTGCGGCAGCTCGGCAAGGCGCGCCAGCGCGTCGAGCAACTGCATGCCGGCATCGTCGGCCGAAAGCGCCTCGCGCATGCCAAGCACATCGAGCGTGGCATCGAGGCGCTCCAGCCAGGTCGAGACCGGGTGCTGCGCATTGCCGCGCGGCCAGGCGCCGGCTTCGGCCGCAAGGTGCTGCACCAGCTCGCAAGCGGCCTGCCGGGCCGCGCGGCGGGCGTCTTGCTCCGCGTCGTCGCCGTTGCTATCGCCGCTGGCCTGGTCAGCCGCGTCAATCCGGAAGCGCTGCTGCAAGCGGCGCCAGCCACCGCTGATGCCGTCGCGCCGGATCTGCCGCTCGAGCGCGGCGATGGCCTCGCCCCGCAGCGGAAAACCGGGCAGGCAGAACGGGCTCTTGAGCAGGTCGAGCAGCGCCGAGGTATCGCCGTCCTGGTTGAGCAGGTCGAACCATCGCATCAGCGCAGCCGCAGCACGCGTGGTCGAGAGCTTCCAGCCGGTTTCGTCGCGCACCGGCGCGCCGGCCCGCGCCAGCAAGGCGCGCGCGCGCCGCGCCACCACGCGGTCGTGCGCCACCAGCGCCACGTGGCGGCGGCCTTCGTTGAGCCACTGCACGAGTTGCTCGGCGGCAGCGCCGGCCTCGTCCTCGAAGCGCGCGCTGCCGATCACGCGCACGCGCGGGCGCTGCGCCGGCAGGCCGCGCGGCGCGCGGCGCGCGGCGGCTTCGTTCGCGCCAGGCAGCCGCGCCTCGGGCCACAGCGCCAGCAAGGTGTCGTACCAGTCGTACTCCCCTTGCCCCTCGCCCATGTCGGCATCGAGACCGCTGCTCTGCGCCTGCGCGGACTGCGCAGTCCAGTCATAGCCGATGCGGATCACCGGCACGAGCTCGGCAGCTTGCCGCAGGAACGCTTCCTCGATCGGCTGGGGCGGCGTTGGCCCGAGCCAGATGACCGGACCGTCCAGGTGCTGGGCCAGCCGGTGCAGCGTGCGGCGGCGCGCCGGCAGCGGATCGTCCGGTCCGGACAGGGCTTGCCAGAAGGCCATGACGATGCGCGCTTCCTCGCCAAGGAAGCGGGAGGACAGATGCGCGTAGGTCCGCTCCAGCGCGCCTTGCAGCAGGGCCGCACGGTCGTCCCCATCGACATCTTCGTCGCGGATGGCGTCGTCGTCGAGCCAGCGCGCGCTCAGTTCGTCGCTGATGGTGAGCAGCGTCTGCGCCAGCCCCCATGCCGCGGCCTCGGTCTGCGCGCCAAATGCGCGCCGCAGCCAGTCCTGCGCGCGGATGGCCTGCTGCACGGCCAGCAGCCGCGCCGCATGGCTGCGCACCGGGATCGGGTCGGGCGGCAGGTCGAGCAGCCAGTGGCCAATGGTGACGACGCGTGGCAGCAGCCGCGGCTTGCCGGCCGCGCGCGCGGCGGCATCCAGCGCCTGGCGCACGCCGGGGATCTGCGCAGCGGTGGGCACCACCACATGCGCGGCGGCTTGCTGCTCCCCGCAATGGTCGAGGAAATACCAGGCCGCGGCGGCGGCCTGCGCAAGGAAGTCGGGGCCGGGACGAAATTGCAGCGAGGTCATGAAGCGAGAGTGACGGCCGGATCGGATGCCATGGCAAGCAAGCGCGCGGCGGTCAGCGCGCGCAGCCGGGCATCGCGCATCGGGATGCGCGAAAAGCGCGGGAATACCCGGAGAGCGTTCAGTGGCTGCCGCCTTCAAGGCGCGTGCGGATTTCGCGCGCGGTCTCCAGCAAGCCTTGGTAGCCGGAGCGCGCGTGCTCGGGCAGGTCGGGGTCGCCTATCAGCGCGCCCAGGGTCTCGATGACGCTGTACAGGAGGCCCTTGGCCGCGCCGCCGGCAATGCTCTCCTGTTCGACCGCGGCATTGATGTGATCCAGCGCGTCGCTCAAGTGTTCCACTTCGGGAGGCTGCTCCGGATCCGGCTTGGAAGGGGTGTCTGGCGTCATGGTCTGTAGCCTTGTCTGTTGCGCGGGAAGGCGCCGGGCGCGAGGCCGGGCGCATGATTCTATTCTACGCGTCCGGTGGCGCCGCGCGACCTTTGCATCGCATGGGATTGCGCTTCTCGCAAGGCAGGCGCACCGGGTGTCCAAACACAAGAAACGTTATCGATAAGTCACACGCCAGGCGCCTGGCGGCGAGCCTCGACGCACCTCCCGATTGATAAAAGCTCTTGCGCCGATTAATACAATCATCCCACCAGGCTTGGCTTCGCGGGCAGAATTGCACTACACGCCGCCGCACCGGCCGGTCTTATCACCGCGTACGGCAGCGCACCGTAAGGTTGGCGGGCAGGTATTGAATTCCCATCAACTGGTAACATATCAGCAGCATCCCGCCTATCTTGGCTGTCCCGTCGCTCGGGCCGGCCTGCACCGGGTGAGGCGCCTGCCTACGGGTATGCGCAAACTCGTGTAATGTAGCGGTTCGGCAAATCCCGCCTTCAAATTAAACTGAGCGAAACCAGAGGTTTTCCGCCATGAGTGAACAAATCAAGTATGTGAGCGACGCCTCCTTTGACGCTGACGTGCTCCAGTCAGACAAGCCCGTCCTGCTCGATTTCTGGGCAGAATGGTGCGGTCCGTGCAAAATGATCGCCCCGATCCTGGACGAAGTGGCCAAGGACTACGGCGACAAGCTGCAGATCGCAAAGATCAACGTCGATGAGAACCAGCAAGTGCCGGCCAAGTTCGGCATCCGCGGCATCCCCACGCTGATCCTGTTCAAGAATGGCGCGGTTGCCGCGCAAAAGGTCGGCGCGCTGTCCAAGTCGCAACTGACCGCGTTCCTCGACGGCAATCTGTAAGACGCTTGCCCGGGGCGCGGCGCCTTCAGGTGCCCCCCCCCCGGTGTAGCCACAATCCGACGTGCGTGCGCCTTCCCTGGCGCACCGTCCGGATTGTGCTAAGATGGCATCAACAACTTCCCCGAGCGTTCGCTCATTTCCTCCCCCTTCCTTTAGGTCCAGCCCGTCCGGGCGCCTCTGTACCCCTCGTCTATGCACCTGACAGAACTCAAATCGCTTCACGTGTCTGCGCTTCTCGAAATGGCCGCGACCCTCGAGATCGACAACGCACAACGGATGCGCAAACAGGAGCTGATGTTTGCGATCCTGAAGAAGCGCGCCAAGCTGGGCGAAATCATCTTTGGTGACGGCACCCTGGAAGTCCTGCCGGACGGCTTCGGCTTCCTGCGCTCGCCCGAGACCTCCTACCTGGCAAGCACGGACGACATCTACATCAGCCCTTCGCAGATCCGCCGCTTCAACCTGCATACCGGCGACACGATCGAGGGCGAAGTACGGACCCCCAAGGACGGCGAGCGCTATTTCGCGCTGGTGAAGGTGGACAAGGTCAACGGTCAAGCGCCTGAAGCGGTGAAGAACCGCATCATGTTCGAAAACCTGACGCCGCTGCACCCGAACCGGCCGCTGACGCTGGAGCGCGAAATCCGCGCCGAGGAAAACATCACCGGCCGGATCATCGACATGATCGCGCCGATCGGCCGTGGCCAGCGCGCCCTGCTGGTGTCCTCGCCCAAGTCCGGCAAGACCGTGATGCTGCAGCACATCGCCCACGCGATTGCGAACAACCATCCGGAAGCGGACCTGTTCGTGCTGCTGATCGACGAGCGCCCGGAAGAAGTGACCGAAATGATGCGCTCGGTGCGCGGTGAAGTGGTGGCGTCGACCTTCGACGAACCCGCCATCCGCCACGTGCAGGTCGCTGAAATGGTGATCGAAAAGGCCAAGCGCCTGGTCGAACTCAAGCGCGACGTGGTGATCCTGCTGGACTCGATCACCCGCCTGGCACGTGCCTACAACACGGTGGTGCCGGCCTCGGGCAAGGTGCTCACCGGTGGTGTGGACGCCAACGCCCTGCAACGCCCCAAGCGCTTCTTCGGCGCTGCGCGTAACCTGGAAGAAGGCGGCTCGCTGACCATCATCGCCACCGCGCTGATCGAAACCGGCAGCCGCATGGACGACGTGATCTACGAAGAGTTCAAGGGCACCGGCAACATGGAAGTGCACCTGGAACGCCGCCTGGCGGAAAAGCGCGTCTATCCGTCGATCAACCTGAACAAGTCCGGCACGCGCCGCGAAGAACTGCTGATCAAGCCGGAAATCCTGCAAAAGGTCTGGGTGCTGCGCAAGTTCATCTCGGACATGGACGAAGTGCAGGCCATGGAGTTCATCCTCGACAAGATGAAGGCGACCAAGAACAACGCCGAGTTTTTCGATATGATGCGCAGAGGCGGCTGATCGTTCGTTATGCCGCGCGCTGCGGTTCGCGCGCTGGCACTGCACTGGAAGGGCGTGCCTCGGCGCGCCCTTTTTGCATTTCCGCCCTGTGCCTTCAGGAGTCCCATGTTCGGCCGACTGAGCCACTTCCTGCGTGCGCGCTCGCGCGTGCGCAAACTCGAGCACTACGCGATCCCCGATGCGCTGTGGACGCACACGGTGGCCATGCTGCCGTTTGTGCAGCGCTATGGCGACGCCGATCTCGCCGCCCTGCGCGAGCTCGCCACGCTGTTCATTGCCGACAAGGAATACTCGACCGCGCATGACCTGCCGCTCACCGACGACATGGTTGCCAGCGTGGCGCTGCAGGCCTGCGTGCCCATCCTCAGGCTGGGCATCGAGTGGTATCGCGGCTGGCGCGGCATCGTGCTCTATCCCGGTGAATTCGTCATCCGCCGTACCGTCGAGGACGAGATCGGCCTGGTGCATGGGGTGGTGGAGGAAGCCAGCGGCGAAGCCTGGGAACATGGGCCGGTCATCCTCTCCTGGCCCGATGTGCAGACGCCCGGCGCCGGACTGAATGCGCGCCACGCCCACCACCCCGACGACACCTACAACGTGGTCATCCACGAGTTCGCCCACAAGCTCGACATGCTCGACGGCGAACCGGACGGCGTGCCGCCCTTCTCGCGCGTGCTCCATCCGGGCATCGACCGCGAGCAATGGGCCGAGACCTTCCTCACCGAATACGACCGCTTCGCCGACGCATGCGAGCAGCAGTCCGACCATGCCTGGGACCATCCGGAACGGCTTCCGCCGGCGCTGCGGGTGATCGACCCGTATGGCTGCGAGGCGCCGAGCGAGTTCTTCGCGGTGGCCTCGGAGACCTTCTTTGTCGAGCCGGCTGGCCTGCGCCGGCACTGGCCGGTCCTCTATGATTCGCTCGCGGCGTTCTACCGTCAGGACCCGGCCTCGATGTGATCGAAGATCAATATTTCGGCACCCTCGCCCGCCCTGCGCATCGCGCACTCAAAACTTGCCCAGCATTTTGTTTTTCTGCGATAATCCCGGATTGTCCGTTATCGGCAAGTGGTTCGTTCGCCGCAACGCTGCCAGCGCAATCGGTGCAATCAGCGCATCCAGCTTTTGGCGCTCTTGGCGCTTTTAGTCATGGCAGCGGCAGCAGCACGGCAAACAACGGACTGGCTACCCAACCTGAAAGGAAACACCATGAAAGAAGGCATTCACCCGAATTATCGCGAAGTCGTATTCCTCGACGTGTCGAACGACTTCAGCTTTGTGACCCGCTCGACCATCCAGACGCGCGACACGATCACCCGCGACGGCAAGGAATACCCCCTGGCCAAGATCGAAGTTTCGTCGGAATCGCACCCGTTCTACACCGGCACCCAGAAGATCATGGACACGGCCGGCCGCGTCGAGAAGTTCCGCCAGAAGTTCGGCAGCAAGCTGAACAAGCTCACCGCGAAGTAATTCGCCGCGAGCCCGCTCGCTGCATGGCCTCGGACAAGATGCTCCGGCGCCGCGCACCCAAGCAAAGAGGCAGCATCGGCTGCCTCTTTGCTTTTGCAGCCTCCGCTGGATCGGCACCAACCGGCGCCGCCGGACGCAGCTAACCGGAAGCGCCCGCCCCGGCCGCCCCCAAGCCCCACCAATCAATGAGCGCAGCCAAGACTTCCCGTGTCCACCTGACCGCAGCCGCCACCGGCACGCTTCCGCGCGCGCTGCTGCTGGCCATCTGCATCATCTACGGCCTGGCTGGCTTGTTCGGCCGCGATCCGTGGAAAAACGAGGATGCGGCCGGCTTCGGCGTGATGTGGCAACTTGCCACCGGAGGCACCCAGGACTGGCTGATGCCCAATATCGTGGGCCGCCCTTACGGCGAAGACGGCCCGCTGGTGTTCTGGGTTGGCGCCCTGATGATCCGGCTGTTTGGCGGCTGGCTCGGCGCGCCGGACGCGTCGCGCATCGCCACGGCACTCTTTTACTTTGGCACCTGCGCGCTGATCTGGTACGCCACCTACCTGCTCGGCCGGCGCGCCGAGGTGCAGCCTTTCGCCTATGTCTTCGGCGGCCAGCCCAACGCGCGCGACTACGGCCGCACGCTGGCCGACGGCGCCCTGCTGATTTTCCTGGCCTGCGTGGGCCTGGCCATGCGCGGCCACGAAACCACGCCGCAGGTGGGCCAGGTCTGCTTTGTCGCCATGAGCCTGTATGGCATGGTGCGCAGCCTGGACAAGCCGCTCCAGGGTGGCACCTGGCTGGGCGTCGGGCTGGGTGCGCTGACCCTGTCCAGCGGGCCGGTCATCCCGCTAGTGTTGCTGGTGTCGGTCATCATCTGCGGCCTGGCCTGCAAGCCCCTGCCCTTGCCGCGCGTCTTGCTCGCGAGCGTACCGCTGGCGCTGGCGCTGGTGGCGGCCTGGATGGCCGCCGCCTACTTGGGCGCGACCGACCACAACGACGCCGTGACCTTTATCCGCGAGTGGTCGCGCTACGATCGCCGCACCTACGGCGCACCGAACGCCACCGCGCTCAACTTCATCGCACGCAACCTGCTGCTGTTTACCTGGCCGGTGTGGCCGATTGCCTGCTGGGCCTGGCTGAGCTGGTCGGGCATGCGCCGCGCGCCGCATGTGGCGCTGCCCCTGGCGATGCTGCTGCCTCCGCTGCTGCTGCTGTTCCTGCTGCGCTCGCCGGGCGACGTGCAGTTCATCCTGCTGCTGCCGCCGATGGCCGTGCTTGCCGCGTTCGGGTTGCCCACGCTCACGCGCGCCGCCATCAACGCGATCGACTGGTTCGCCCTGCTGTTCTTCACCATCTTCGGTGGCTTTGTCTGGTTCATGTGGATCGCCAGGACGACGGGCCAGCCCCCGCGCATCGCCGCCAATATCTACCGCCTGCTACCGGGCTTCCAGCAAGACTTCACCGTCAGCGCGATCATCTATGCGCTGCTGGTGACGGCAGCCTGGATCCTGATCGTGCGCTGGCGCCTGTCGCGCGCGCCCAAGCAGATCTGGCGCCCCGTGGTGATCTCGGCCGCGGGCACCACGTTGATGTGGGTACTGGCAATGACGCTGTGGATGCCATCGATCAACTACGGCAAGACCTATCGCGATGTGGCCCAGGCCGCCTCGATGGCGCTGCCCACGGCTTATAACTGCGTCCAGCCGATTCGCATGGGCGACGCGCAGCTGGCCTCGTTTGCCTATTTCGGCCACATCCGCTTTGGCGGCCCGAACGACGGCTGCGACATCCTGCTGCGCCACGATCCCGTCGACTACGGCGAGCCCACCAGCATCTCGCATTTCGAATGGCGCCTGATCTGGGAAGGCCGACGCCCTTCCGACCGCGACGAGCGCTTCCGCATGTATCGCCTGGTCGATATGTCCCGGGTTGCGCCGCCCCGGCCCAGCCTGCCTGGGCGCCGGCTGCCGAGCCACCCCTGAGGTGACTGCGCCGCGCCTGCCCGCATGAACATGTTCCACGATATCCGCCGCATTTCCGTGCTGGCCGCGCCGGTCCTGGTCGGCCAGCTTGCGGTGATTGCCTTTGGCGTGATCGATACCATCATGGCCGGGCGGGCCTCGGCCATCGACCTGGCCGCCGTGGGGCTGGGCGGATCGATCTACGTCACGGTCTACATCAGCTTGATGGGCGTGCTGCAGGCGCTCGCCCCGATCGCCGGCCAGCTCCATGGCGCCGGGCGGGGGGCGGAAATCGGCAGCGAGGTCAGGCAGGCCGCGTGGCTGGGACTGGCGCTGGCGATCCCCGGCATGTTGCTGCTCTTGTTCCCCGGCCCGCTGCTGGAGTTTGCCCAGGCACCGCCGGAGCTGGTCGAGAAGGCCACGCACTACCTGCATATCCAGGCATTCGGCTTGCCGGCCGCACTTGGCTTTCGCATCTACTCCGCGCTCAATAACGCCTTGTCGCGCCCGGTCATGGTGACCGTGCTGCAGCTCGTCGGGCTGGTGGTGAAGGTTCCGCTCAATGCCTGGTTTATCGACGGCGGATTCGGCCTGGCGCCGATGGGCGGGCCGGGCTGCGCGCTGGCCTCGGCGCTGATCAGCTGGATCTGGTGCATCTCTGGCGTCCTGATCCTGCGGCGCAACGCGGCCTACCGCCCCCTGCAGATCTTTTCCAGCTGGGCATGGCCGCAGGCGCGGCCGATCCGCGCGCTGCTGCGCCTGGGCGTGCCGATGGGGCTGACCTACCTGATCGAGATCACCTCGTTCACGCTGATGTCGATCTTCATCACGCGCATGGGCACCGTGGTGCTGGCTGGCCACCAGATCATCGCCAACCTCGGCGCGGTGGCCTACATGCTGCCGCTGTCGCTGGCGATCGCCACTTCCACGCTGGTCGCGCAGTCCATCGGCGCGCGCGACCAGGACAGCGCACGCCGCATTGCCCGGCGCGGCATCTGCCTGGCAGCAACGCTGGCGATCATGGTGGGCGGCCTGCTGTGGATCCTGCGGGAACCGCTGCTGCATGCCTACGCCAAGGATCCGGCAGTGGTACGCGCCGCCCTTCCTCTCATGTTGTTCATTGCCTTCTACCAGGCTTTCGACGCGGTACAGGTCATGACGGCGTTCATCCTGCGCGCCTACAAGATCGCACTGGTGCCTACCTTGATCTACGCGGTGTCCCTCTGGGGCGTCGGCCTGGGGGGCGGCTACGTGCTGGGCTTTGGCCTGATCGGCTCCCTGCCCGCCTTCACACGGGGTGCCGCGGGGTTCTGGCTGGCTAACAGCATCAGCCTGGCCATCGCCGGCTCGCTGCTGGTGCGCTACTTCGTCACCGTCAGCCGGCGCCGCGCACGCTGAACAAGCCTGGAACGCGCGGAGGATGGATTATCTCCACTGCGGCTAGGGCATATAGTCGAGCCATGGCCGACCGCCGCCGGCGACGACGCGATAATGCCTGCCTGGCTAGCAGGCGCGGCCGGACATAATGCGCCGCGCCACCACCGTGCGCGCGCCGAATCAAATAGCGGGGATTATCGGAAACTGCCTGAGCGAATGCCGGACAGCGAAAGAAAAAACCCGCATGGCATAACCATGCGGGTTTAGTTTTGGCGGAGTGGACGGGACTCGAACCCGCGACCCCCGGCGTGACAGGCCGGTATTCTAACCAACTGAACTACCACTCCATACTCTTACCTGCCATCGACAACGATGCTTTCGACGACAAACCGAACGTTTGGTTACGTTCGTTATTTGGCGTCCCCAAGGGGATTCGAACCCCTGTACTCACCGTGAAAGGGTGATGTCCTAGGCCTCTAGACGATGGGGACAGAAACTTGTCTTTCGACTTATTCCGTCTGGCACTGCGAAGACCTGAATAATCAGATTTTCACCGCACCTGGGAAGCCTCGATTTACTGCATTCGAAACTTCCGGCATTTTGGTGGAGCTAAGCGGGATCGAACCGCTGACCTCTTGCATGCCATGCAAGCGCTCTCCCAGCTGAGCTATAGCCCCATGGTACTCCGTTGCTGCCTACTGCTTTTTACTACCACTGCGTTTCGCGTTTGTTTCTTCGTTTCAGCGAAGACAAGATTATATAAACAACCTTGCTTTTTTGCAACCCCTTTTTTTAACTTTTTTCTGCGATCCGCATTACTGCGGGATTACTTCTTATCGCTTCCATCCGTTATGCCCGCTTGGTTTTTGTCCGCGCTGCAGGGAGAACGAGATTATGCTGAATTCCTGGCGGGAGCGCAAGCCCCCGCCAGAACTTTCTGCAAATTATTTCAGGCAAGCCCCGCCTGGATGCGGCGCAGCACCGTATCGCGCCCAAACAGCTCCAGCACGGCATCGATGGCAGGCGTCTGCAACTGCCCCGCCACAAGCAGGCGGACCGGCATGGCCAGCTTGGGCATCTTCAGGCCGAACTCGGCCAGCACCGCCTTGAAGGCCGCGCTGATCTCGTCGCGCCTCCACTCGGTGAGCGCCGCCAGCCGCGTGGCCAGGGCCTGCAGCGCCGGCAGGATGTCAGCGTTGAGGTGTTCCGCCTTGAGCGCCGGATCCGGCTGCGACTCGCCACGGTAGAACAGCAGTGCGGCCTGCGCCACGTCCTTCAGGGTATTCGCACGGTCCTTCACCAGCCCGATGACGCCTTCCAGGCTTGCACCTTCCACCTTGCCACCCAGCGCCTCGATGAACGGCTGGGTCAGCCCGGCCAGGCGTGCGTTGTCGCCAACCTTGATGTAGTGGTTGTTCAGCCAGGCCAGCTTTTCCGGGTTGTACTGCGCCGGCGACTTGCCCAGGTGCTCCAGGTCGAACCACTCCACGAACTGCTCGCGCGAGAAGATTTCCGCATCGCCGTGCGCCCAGCCCAGGCGGGCCAGGTAGTTGAGGACGGCCTCGGGCAGATAGCCTTCGTCGCGGTAGCCCGTCACGGGCATGGCGCCATGGCGCTTGCTCATCTTCTCGCCCTGCTCGTTGAGCACGGTCGGCAAGTGGGCGTACACGGGAGCAACGCCGCCCAGCGCACGGATGATGTTGATCTGGCGCGGGGTGTTGTTGACGTGGTCGTCGCCGCGGATCACGTGGGTGATGCGCATATCGAGATCGTCGATCACCACGCAGAAGTTGTAGGTCGGCGTGCCGTCAGGGCGGGCGATCACCAGGTCGTCCAGCTCGTCGTTGGAGATCTCGATCCGGCCCTTGACCGCGTCGTCCCAGACCACACTGCCGCCAATCGGGTTCTTGAAGCGGATTACCGGCTGCACGCCGGCCGGCGGGGCCGGCAGGACCTTGCCCGGCTCGGGGCGCCAGAAGCCGTTGTAGCGCGGCTTCTCGCCCCGCTCGCGCTGCGCGTCGCGCAGGGCGTCGAGCTCTTCGGTGCTCATGTAGCAGGGATAGGCCAGCTCGCTGTCCAGCATCTGCTTGACCACCTCGCGATAGCGGTCCATGCGCTCCATCTGGTAGAACGGGCCTTCATCGATATCGAGATCGAGCCAGGCCATGCCTTCCAGGATCACGTCCACCGATTCCTGCGAAGAGCGTTCGACGTCCGTGTCCTCGATGCGCAGGATGAAATCGCCCTTCATGCGGCGCGCAAAGGCCCAGGGGTAGAGCGCGGAGCGAATATTGCCGAGGTGAATGAAGCCGGTCGGGCTCGGCGCGAAGCGGGTGCGGACGCGTTGTTGTGTCATATAGGAATGAAACAAAAAAGCCCGCGCACGAATGCGCGCAGGCCGGGGTGTGGCGGGTAGGGACAGGGTCATTGCTGACCCGTCCCCCCCTAAGAACCGTACTTGCGAGTTTCCCCGCATACGGCTCAAGCCTTTCGAAATCCCCTCACATTGAGGGGGCCGGTTTCTTAACGGTTAGACCGTGGTTATGTACTTGGATGTGACAGTCTGGATGCAACAGTACCCGATTTCCTAGAGCGTCCGAGCCACCGTGTACACGATACTCAATATGATGGTCATGCCACCCCGTCTCTTTGGTCATCCTGCACTGGCACAACGCACACAAGCCGTGCTGTGAAATGTACAACTTGATCCATTGCTTTCGGTGCGACATGCTATTCAACATGCGCTTCTGCTGCAAGGTCTCGCCATACCTCTCCTGCGCCGGATCAAAGGGGTGGTAATCCCCTCGGACTTTCTGGTGGCGCCGGATGGGTGTTCGCGGTAGCGAGTACAACTCCACCCTATCCTGACTGCCGTCGTCTCTCACTACTGTGGTTCCAAACACCCAACTTCGATCACCCCTGGATGCAAAGTACTTCTTACGAATCCAGGTGGGCGTCTTGTTGGCGTGCCTCCGTTTCGCCCACCGCCATAGAGCACGAAATATGTCGTGTTCCAGACGGTTGAACGTGGCTTTTGCCACCACCGGGCTGTGATACTGCGCCCAGCCCCTCAGCAACGGGTTCAGCAGTAGGATGAGCTTCTCCTGCTGCACCGCTTTGTTAGCACTGATGACAGCCTTCACCTTGCGATAGAACGTTTGCACGTTTTTCTTGCTTGGCTTGATGAGTAGCTTTCCCAGGTACTTCCGGAAATTCCACCCCAGAAAGTCAAAGCCGTGTGCGATGTTGACGATTCGCGTTTTCTCCGTCGAAAGCGTCAGTCCCCGTACTGCAAGGAACTGCTCTACCCACGGTTTCACTTCATTCGCCAGCATCTCTTGCGAGGAACCGGTGATCACGAAGTCATCTGCGTATCGGACTACATTCACCTTCAGCTTCCGAGACTGGGCTACCCCGAGCGTTGCCGTCACATGGCTCAACAGTTGCTCTTCCAGTCCATTCAGCGCTACGTTTGCCAATGTCGGGGAGATGATGCCTCCCTGCGGCGTTCCAGCCTCGGTTGCCTGAAACTGGCCCTGAAATACCACGCCAGCCTTCAGCCACTTCCTCAGGATCGCTTTGTCCATTCGGACATTGCTCTCCAGCCAGTCATGACTGATATGGTCGAAACAGCCTTTGATATCCGCTTCCAGCACCCATTGGGCTGAGACCTTCTGTGACAAGGCCACGTATAGCTGGGACATGGCATCCAACGTGGAACGATTGAGCCGGAACCCATACGAGTTCGGATCGCTCGTCCCTTCGGACACTGGTTCCAACGCCAGCAGGTACAAGGCCTGCATGGCTCGATCCAACATGGTCGGAATGCCTAGTGGGCGCTCCTTCCCGTTGGCCTTAGGGATAAAGACCCGCCTCAATGGCATAGGTCGGTACCCTCGGCGCTTCAACCGCCCAATGGCTTCCCACCGGGCTTCAGGCGAATCCCACAGTTCGCGATCGACGCCTGCCGTTCGCTTACCTCGGTTTGCCGCCACTCGTCGTACCGCCGATGCTTTGGCGGACCACGAGCGGGTCAGAGACCTTTGCAGAGCTTTCACCCTGCGCCAGTCCCCTTCCTTTGTTGCCTTCGCAATTCTGACCTGCATCTCCCGAACGTTCCGCTCTACTCTGCGCCAATTGATGGCCGCCCAGCTACGCGATGCGTCGGAAAGCGCAGAATCATCCTTGCAGATGATTACTTCCATGCTGCTCTCCTATCTTGAGGGCTACCCCAACATCAAGAGAGACAACTTGCCCCCTAAGGGGCACGTTGGCCCCCTAGGGGAAAATTTCACATTCAAGCGAGATCTGTCAGTTCGTCTTGCGACGAAAGACCAGTTGGAAGTCTGCCCGCTTTCGCGTGGAGTGATGTTGCAACCCCTATCCGAACCATTACAGCCCGGCATTCGCTTTTTCCAACCTCCCATACCCGCACAACCGACAGCGTCCCTTACGGTTCGCCTGCCGAAGTCAACTGCGTCTCGGCGGCCATACGGGCTTACTGCGTTCCCTGCACGTTACAAGACCGGGTTAGGGCCTGCCTATTCGCCGGTGGTCCAATGACGACGTATCCCAAGATCCTAGCGGGATAACCGACCACATACCTTTTGGTTGATGCCTAACAGCAGCTTTGGCACCGCAATGCTTACGACGTTTATCAGCAGTTCACTTAAGTTACCCATGCCAGTCAGCCTAGCTCCTCAACCCCAGTGCTGCTTGGAGTCTCTACAGTTCTACCTCACGGACGAACCGCACCCTTGCGGGGGCTACATTGTCAGGAAAGCTTCACACCCCACCGTCACCAGTGACGCATGTCTCCCTAGGCTACTGCTAATCGCATAGCAGGTTCTCTATCGGGGGCAGCCTCGCGGCTGGCTCCGACCGAACCATAACGCGCAGAGCTTATCGCCCTGATCTTCTTACCCACTCTTGCGGGTCAAAACGTCGCGCACACCTTCGCCTTATGGGCGAAGACATCCGCCCCTGGCGTAGTATGACGATCGTCAGCTCATACTCAGGCACTACGCCTGAGGAACTACCATTGCAGAGACGACTCAGGGTAAACCCCAGTCGTTACGTTTAAGTTGCGGCGGAGGCCGCTGCGAGTTCAAGGCTCTCGCATCGCACAGGATCGCCGCATTATAGCAAGCAGGGCGTGGCAGCCCGCCCCGCCCTGGCTCGGAATGCCCAGCCGCGCGGAATCATTTATGCTCTGCCCGGTCTGAATGCTGTCGCGCGGGACGCGTGGCCAGCGCGGACAGCATATTCCTGCCGTCACGCGCGCTGGTTGTGACGACTGCGCCATTTCTCTTCCCTCGGTTATCCATGCAACGACGCAACTTCCTTGGCGCCGGCGCGGCAGCGCTGCTGGCTGCCTGTTCCTTTGGCCCCAAGCCGGGCACCCTCACCGCCACGCCGGAAACACCGGCCGTGCCGCCCGCGGTGCCGCCTCGTCCCATCAAGATCGGCCTCGCGCTTGGCGGGGGCGCCGCGCGCGGGTTCGCCCATATCGGCGTGATCAAGGCACTCGAGGCCCAGGGCATCCACCCGGACCTCGTCACCGGCACCAGCGCGGGTGCGGTGGTCGCGACGCTCTACGCTTCAGGCATGAGCGGCTTCCAGCTCAACAAGCTGGCGCTGACGATGGACGAAGCCGCCATCGCCGACTGGGCCCTGCCCTTCGGCACCCGTTTCGGCGGCTGGCTCAAGGGCGAGGCGCTGCAGAACTACGTCAACAAGCTGGTCGCCAATCGCCCCATCGAGTCCATGAAGCTGCCGCTGGGCATTGTCGCCACCGATCTCAAGACCGGCCAGGGGATCCTGTTCCGGCGCGGCAACACGGGCCAGGCGGTGCGCGCATCGAGCAGCGTGCCGGGGGTGTTCCAGCCAGTCTCGATCCAGGGACATGATTATGTGGACGGCGGACTGGTCGAGCCCGTGCCGGTGGATTCCGCGCGCACCATGGGCGCGGACTTCGTGATCGCCGTGAATATCTCCGCCGAGCCTTCCAGCCAGAAGAGCAACGGCCAGAGCGGTGTATTGCTGCAGACCACCGCCATCATGGGGCAGTCGATCAGCAAGATGGCGCTGGCGCGGGCCGACGTGGTGATCCGCCCCGACCTGCCGGACATGGGCGGCAGCGACTTCGCCTCACGCAACCGCGCCATCCTGGCTGGCGAGCAAGCCGCCGCCGCCGTGATGGCGAGCCTGCGCGACAAGCTGGCCCAGGCTCGGCTGCGGCCCGCCGGGACGGTGGCCGCGCAGTAAGGGCGGGCGCACGTGCCGCCGGGCGGCGGCACCCATGAAGAAAATGGAAAAAGGACTGCGTGGCAGTCCTTTTTCTTTGACCTGTGCGGACCGCGTCCGCCTGTCGATCAGCCGCCGTAGAGCGAACGGCCACCAGCGCTGGGGTCGAAGCGCTTCAGGGTCTCGACCATATTGCCAAGGTTGTTGGCGCTGCCGCTGTCCTGCGGCGCATCGTCGATACGGCGCGCGCCGTTGTAGCGCGTCACCCAATACGAGGCGCGCATGTCGTCGACACGGATCTTGCTGCCGGTGGACGGCGCGTGCACGAACTTGTTGTCGCCGATGTAGATGCCAACGTGCGAGAAGGTATGGCGCATGGTGTTGAAGAACACCAGGTCGCCGGGACGCAGGTCGTTGGAAGCCACCGTGGTGCCGACCTGGCTCATTTCAACCGAGCGGCGCGGCAGCACAAAGCCAAAGGTGTCGTTGAACACGTAGCGAACGAAGCCGCTGCAGTCCAGGCCCGATTCGGGGCTGTTGCCACCAAAGCGGTAGCGCACGCCGATCAGCCCGAGGGCGTTCATGACGAGGTCGCCGGCCTTGCTGGCCACATGGCTGGTGGAGCTCATGACCGAAGAGAGCAAGCCGCGCTTGCCTTCCGGATGCGGCTCTGCGCTCAGTTCGGTACGTGCGTCGATGCGGGCGTCGGGATCCTTGAAGACCGTATCAGCCAGCACTCCATTCGATAGAGTGGCACCGCAGGCAATGGCAATTCCTACGGCGCCGCGCGCCAGGGAATGAAGCATTCGCTGCATTGGTTCTCCTGATGAATCGTTCTAGACCAGGCCTGGGAAAACACACCGGGCGGGCTTGAAATCAATGGGATGACTCGCATGCAAAAAGCGGACCAAGTGATGCAAACCACTCGCCACACGCATAAGAGACGCGCGAACCACCCCCGAAATTAGTTCTCGCCGGATGGTATAAGGTTGTCATCCACATGTCAAAGTTCGTTACAAAATTCAGATAAAAGGCTTTGCAATCAAGGCTATACGACGAAAGTCGCAGAAGCTTTCTCAGTTTGATTATGTCAACCGCAGGTCAATCGGGTGACACCCTGAGTTCGGCCGCACCAATTTGTGGCAGCGTCGGGTCGCTCGCACCAATTTCGGCCGCGATCATGAGCTTGCGGGTGTATGCGTGCTGTGGAGCACCCAGGACAGCCTCGGTATCCCCCGCCTCGACCACCTCGCCGGACTTCATCACGATGACCCGGTGCGCCATGGCGCGGATCACCGCCAGGTCGTGGCTGATGAAGAGATAGCTCAGGTTGTACTTGCGCTGCAGCTGCGACAGGAGCGCGAGCACCTGCTGCTGGATGGACACGTCGAGCGCCGATGTGGGTTCGTCGAGCACCAGCACCTGCGGCTTGAGGATCAGCACGCGCGCGATGGCAACGCGCTGGCGCTGGCCGCCGGAGAACTCGTGCGGATACCGCCCCAGGGCAGTGCGGTCCATGCCTACCTCGCGCAGCGCCTCGGTGACGCGCTGGCGCATGGCATCGCGCGACAGGCCCGGCTGGTGCAAGGCCAGGCCCTCCCCCACGATCTGCTCGATGGTCATGCGCGGCGACAGCGAGCCGAACGGGTCCTGGAACACCACCTGCAAGCGCGATCGCAACGTGCTGCGCTCGCGCCGGGAGACCTCGTCCAGGCTCTTGCCCAGGAACTGGATATCCCCGGCGCCGCGGCGCTGCAGGTTCAGCACGGCATGGGCCAGCGTGGTCTTGCCGGAGCCCGACTCGCCCACGATGCCGATGGTCTCACCCTCGCGCAGCGCAAAATTCACGTCCTTGACCGCGGCAAACTGGTCACGGCCAAACCACCCGGCCAGGCCGCGGCGCTTGCGCGCATAGTTCACGCACAAGCCGCGCGCCTCCAGCAACACCGGCGCGAGCGGCACCAGCGGCAGCACCTCGCGGCGCGGCCGGCTGTCGATCAGCTTACGGGTGTACGGGTGCTGGGGCGCGGCGAAGACCGTGGCGGTCTCGCCCACCTCGACCAGCACGCCCTTCTCCATCACCCCCACCCGCTGGGCGAAGGCCCGCACCAGGTTGAGGTCGTGCGTGATCAGCATGACGGCCATGCCGAACTCCGCCTGCAGGTCGCGCAGCAGCTCCAGGATCTGGACGCGAATGGTGACGTCCAGCGCCGTGGTGGGCTCGTCGGCAAGCAGCAGCTTGGGCCGGCAGGCGAGCGCCATGGCGATCATGGCGCGCTGGCGCTGGCCGCCCGAAAGCTGGTGGGGAAAGCTGTCGAAACGGTGCGCCGCGTCGCTGATGCCCGTGCGCTCCAGCAGCGCGATGGCGCGCTCGCGCGCCGCACGCCGGTCCAGGCCCTCATGCAGCGCCAGCGTCTCTACGATCTGGTTGCCGATCGTGTAGAGCGGGTTGAGTGCGGTCATCGGCTCCTGGAAGATCATGGCGATGTCGGCGCCGCGGATGCCGCGCATCTCGCGCTCCGACACCTTGAGCAGGTCGCGCCCCTCGAAGCGCACCGAGCCCTGGTAGCGCGCGTCCTCCACCAGGCGCAGCATGGCCAGCGCCGTGACCGTCTTGCCCGAGCCGGACTCGCCCACCAGCGCGAAACGCTCGCCGGCACGCAGGTCGAAGCTGACATCGCGCACCGCCCGGGTGGCATCCTCGCCATGGCCAAAGGTGACCGACAAGCGGTCGATGCACATCAGCGGGCCGCCTGCATCGCCTTTGGCTTGCGCGGGTTGCGTTGGGTCCATCGCGCTGGCTTGTGTAGCCTGCGTGGCCTGCGTGGCTTGTTGCAGTGCGCTCATGACGCCGCCTCGGCCGCGGGCGAACCCTCCGGCGCCTTCGGCTCTACACGGCCGCGCAGCTGGGCCAGGCCCAGGCGCGTATCGAAGGCGTCGCGCAGCGCGTCGCCCATGAACGTCAGCAGCAATAGCGTCACCACCAGCACGGCAAAGGTCGACAAGGAAATCCACCAGGCATCGAGGTTGGCCTTGCCCTGCGCCAGCAGCTCGCCCAGGCTCGGCGTGGTAGGCGGCACGCCCAGGCCGAGGAAGTCGAGGCTGGTCAGGGCCAGGATGGCAGCGCTCATGCGGAATGGCAGGAAGGTGATGACCGGCGTCAGGCTGTTGGGCAGGATATGGCGCCACATGATCTGTACATTGGACAGTCCCAGCGCCCGCGCCGCCTTGACGTAGTCAAGCGAGCGGTTGCGATAGAACTCGGCGCGAACATAGTCGGACAGACCCATCCAGCCGAACAGCGAAAGCAGGATGATCAGCAGCGCCAGGCTCGGCGTGAAGATCGAGGCGAAGATGATCAGCAGGTAGAGCTCGGGCATCGAGCTCCAGATCTCGATGGCACGCTGCGAGATCAGGTCGAAGCGCCCGCCGAAGAATCCCATCAGGGCGCCCGTCAAGGTGCCGATCACCACGCCGATCAACGTCAGCGCCAGGCTGAACAGCACCGAGACGCGGAACCCATAGAGCAGCCGCGCCAGCACATCGCGCCCGCGATCGTCGGTGCCCAGCCAGTTCTCCGCCGAAGGCGGCGCCGGGTTGGGCTCCTTGGAGAAATAGTTGATCGAGTCGTATGAGTACCGGTTGGGCGGGAAGATCGCGAAATTGCCGTTGCTGGTGATGCGGTCGCGGATAAACGGATCGAGATAGTCAGCCTTGGTGGGAAAGTCCCCGTCGAACGTGCTCTCGGCGTAGGTCTTGACGATGGGGAAATACCACTCACCCTTGTACTTCACCACCAGCGGCCGGTCGCTGGACAAGGTCTCGGCGACCATGCTCAGCAGGAAAATGGCGACGAACAGGATCAGGCTCCAGTAGCCCAGGCGATTGCGGCGAAAGCGTTGCCAGGCGCGCTGGCGCGGCGACGGGGAATGCGGCAGCCCATTGGGGAGCGTGCGCGAGCTGAATTTCATCGGTGCACCGCCTCGAAGTGGATGCGCGGGTCGACCATCACATAGCAAACGTCGGAGATCAGCCGCGTCACCAGGCCGATCAGGGTGAACAGGTAGAGCGTGCCCAGCACGACAGGATAGTCCCGCCGCAACACGGCCTCGTAGGACAGCAGGCCGAGCCCGTCAAGCGAGAACAAGGTTTCGATCAGCAGCGAGCCGGTGAAGAAAGCACCGATGAAGGCCGCCGGGAAACCGGTCACGAGTGGAATCAGCGCGTTACGGAAAACGTGCTTCCATAGCACGCGCCGCTCCGCCAGCCCCTTGGCGCGAGCGGTCAGGACGTACTGCTTGCGGATCTCTTCCAGGAACGCGTTCTTGGTCAGCATGGTGACCACGGCGAAGCTACCCACCACCGAGGCGGTGATCGGCAGCACCAGGTGCCACAGGTAATCCATCACCTTGCCCATCAGCGTGAGCTGGTCCCAGTTATCCGACGTGAGGCCGCGCAACGGGAACCACTGCACGAAGGTGCCGCCCCCGAACAGCACCAGCAGCAACACGCCCAGCACGAAGCCGGGAATGGCATAGCCCACCAGCACCACCATGCTGGTCACGACATCGAAGCGGCTGCCCGCCCGGATCGCCTTGGAGATCCCGAGCGGCACCGATATCAGGTAGGTCAGGAAGAAGGTCCACAGACCCAGGCTGACCGAGACCGGCATCTTCGACTTCACCAGTTCCCACACGCTGCGGTGCTGGAAATAGCTCTGTCCCAGGTCAAACTGGGCGAAGCGCTTGAGCATCATGAAATAGCGCTCCAGCGGCGGCTTGTCGAAGCCGTACAGGGCCTGGATCTCCTTGATCTTGTCGGGGTCCACGCCGCGCCGGCCGCGATATTCGGCACCGCCGCCACTGGCCTCCCCGCCACCGCCGCCCCGTCCCTTGAGCTCCAGCATCATTTGTTCGACCGGCCCTCCCGGCACGAACTGGATCACCGCGAACGTCAGCGTGATGACGCCGAGCAGGGTCGGTATCATCAGCAGTACGCGCTTGAGCAGATAGGCGAGCATTTTGTTTCCTTGTCGCGCTTATTGAGCGGCCGGCTTGGTGTCGGCGCGCCACCAGTTGCTCAGGATCCAGCCTTCGGCCGTGTAGTAGTACGGCAGGCGCTGCGGATAGATCAGCTCCTTCCGGTAGGCCACCCGATGCGACGCGCTATACCAGTTGGGCACGATGTAGTAGCCGTGCATCAGCACGCGGTCCAGTGCCCGCCCGGCGTTGACCAGTTCTTCGCGAGTATGGGCGTGCAGGACATTGTCCACCAAGCGGTCGATCGCCGGCGATTTCAGGCCAAACAGATTGTCGGATCCGGGCGTGCCGGCCGCCTCGCTGTTGAAGCGGTCGCGCAGCTCGTTGCCGGGGCTCTGCGAATCCGGGAAACGGATCGACACCATGTCGAAGTCGAAGTCTTCAAGCCGCTTCTGGTACAGCGCGAAATCGGTGGTGCGCTGGTTCACCTCGATGCCCAGCTTTTCCAGGTTGCGCACGTAGGTGGTGATGACGCGGCTCATGGCGCCGCCGTCGTCCAGGAACTCGAAGACGAAGGGCTCGCCCTTGGCATTGCGCAGCGCACCATCCTCGTACGTCCAGCCGGCCTGCGCCAGCAGCCGGCGCGCATCGCGCAGGTTGTCCCGCAGCGAACGCGGCGGATTGGTGGCGGGCTGCGAGACGATGGGACCGAACACCTCGGGCGCGAGCTGCGCGCGCATCGGCTCCAGCAGTTCCAGCTCGCCGGGGCCGGGCCGGCCGTCGAACGTGGCACTGGCGGCCAGCTCGCTGTTGGAAAACCAGCTATCGAGGCGGCGATACGCGCCATAGAACAGCTGGCGGTTGAGCCACTCGAAATCCAGCGCCAGGATCAGGGCTTGCCGCACCCGCACGTCCTGGAACATCGGCTTGCGCATGTTCATGACGAAGCCCTGCATGCCGGCTCCGTTGCGGTGCGGAAAATCGGTCTTGAGCAGTTCGCCGTTGGAAAAGCGCTTGCCCTCATAGCTCTTGGCCCAGCTCTTGGCCTTGTACTCGACGATGGCATCGAACTCGCCCGCCTTGAAGGCTTCGAGCTTGGCGGTCTCGTCCTTGTACAGGCGATAGACCACCCGGTCGAAGTTGAAGGTACCGCGCCGCACCGCCAGGTCCTTGCCCCAATACGACGGGTCGCGCTTGAAGGTGATGCCGCGCCCGGCATCGTAGCGCTCGATCAGGTAGGGCCCGCTGGTCACCGGATCCTCGAAGGTCAGCTTGTCGAACGATACCGTGGCGGTCCATTTCTTCGAGAACACCGGCAAGGAGCCGACAATCAGCGGCAGCTCGATATTGCGCTGCTTGAAATCGAACCGCACCGTGCGCGGGTCCACCACCGTGACGGCCTTCACATCCGTGCACATGCTGCGGTAGCCGGGGCTGGATGCCTTGCTCATCAGCATGTCGTAGGAGTACTTGACGTCGCTGGCCAGCACCGGATCGCCGTTGCTGAAGCGCGCCTGCGCCCGGATGCGGAAGGTAACGGACAGTTCGTCCGGCGCCACGGTCACGTCTTCCGCCAGCAAGCCATAGGCGCTGGCGGTTTCATCGCTGCTGGCAATCAGCAGCGACTCGAACATCAGCGCATTCACGCCCGGGGCGGAGGTACCCTTGAGCGTGAACGGATTGAACTTGTCGAAGCTGGTGCGGCGGTCCGGGTTCGCGAGCGTCAGCGTGCCGCCGCGCGGCGCGTCCGGGTTGGCGTAATCGAAATGGGTGAAGTCGGCGGGATACTTGAGGCCGCCATATTGTGCGAAGCCATGGGCGGCTCCGGCTGACAAGGGAAAACCCGCGGTACACAGGGCTACTAATCCACAGCCCAGCGCCGCAAATGTGCGGAAGCGCTGCCATGCCGCCTGAAGCGGTCTACGTGCGCGAATATGCATCCGGTCTGGGTCCTCCACCTGAATCGGATAGTCCGCAGCCTTCGGCGGCGCGGTCAAGTTATGAGACAATTTTACATGGGTTCGGCTGGCATCCAGCCATCCGGACATTCCAGTACGCGGCACCGCCGTCTTGCCGGTCGTCAGCCTGCTGCAAAGCAGCCGCCGCGCGGTGCGCGCCGCAACCCGGACGCCATTGCACGAAACGTGCCCGTCCATCTCGAAGATCATTGGAGAAGTTATGGGATTTCTCGCAGGTAAGCGAATCCTGATCACCGGCTTGCTGTCCAACCGCTCGATCGCCTACGGCATCGCAACGGCCTGCAAGCGCGAAGGCGCCGAGCTCGCATTCACCTATGTCGGCGAGCGGTTCAAGGACCGCATCAACGACTTTGCCAAGGAATTCGGCAGCAGCCTGGTATTCGAATGCGACGTTGGCAGCGACGAGCAGATCGCCGCCACCTTCGCCGCGCTCGGCCAGAGCTGGGACAAGCTCGATGGCCTGGTGCATTCGATCGGCTTCGCTCCGCGCGAGGCCATCGCCGGCGACTTCCTGGAAGGCCTCTCGCGCGAATCCTTCCGCGTGGCGCACGACATCTCCGCCTACAGCTTCCCCGCGCTGGCCAAGGCCGCCTTGCCCATGCTGTCGGACAAGGCCTCGCTGCTGACGCTGACCTACCTCGGCGCGCAACGCGTGGTCCCGAACTACAACACCATGGGCCTGGCCAAGGCATCGCTGGAAGCCAGCGTGCGCTACCTGGCCGCCTCGGTGGGCCCGCGCGGCATTCGCGCCAATGGCATTTCCGCCGGCCCGATCAAGACCCTGGCCGCTTCCGGCATCAAGGGCTTCGGCAAGCTGCTGGGCCACATCGAAGAGGCAGCGCCGCTGCGCCGCAATGTGACCATCGACGAGGTCGGCAACGTGGCCGCCTTCCTGCTGTCGGACCTGTCCAGCGGCGTGACCGGCGAGATCACCTACGTGGACGCCGGCTTCAATACGGTGGGCGCGAGCCTGCCGGAAGAAGTGTAAATCCCGGCACGGCCGCCTCTCGTGGCGGCCATCGCAATAATGGGGCGTACGGCTTTGGCCGACGCCCCTTTTTAGTGCCCGCCCGTCGGCACAGCGCGCGCAGCCTATTCGGCACCCTGCCCGGCCAGGCGGCCCGAGCGCAGATAAGCGACGATGGGCGCCCAGAACGCGTCCTGCCGCTCCGGCTGGATCGCCGCATCGTGCGGCAGCGCCGGCAGCGCCACCAGCCGGCTGGGGCCGCCGGCAGCGCGCTCCAGCCGTTCGGCATGCGCGAAGGGAATCACCTCGTCCGCGCGGCTGTGCACAAGCAGCAG
The DNA here is from genome assembly GCF_054589115.1 of Cupriavidus sp. 8B. NCBI lineage: Bacteria > Pseudomonadati > Pseudomonadota > Betaproteobacteria > Burkholderiales > Burkholderiaceae > Cupriavidus > Cupriavidus sp. 8B. The sequence continues at coordinate 150,472 of NZ_BAAILO010000381.1, forward strand.
CGGCAGCATCGATTTTCGCAGCTGATCCTCGTTGTCCCACGGCTCAGGAAGCAGCCTGGCGATCCACGCCGGCACCCGCCCCGTCACCACCGCCGCCTCGCGCGCGGACGTGAAGCCTGCGGCAATCACAAGGCCCGCGGGCGCCGGGCGCAAGGCGGAGATCACATCCAGCAGCACCCCGGATCCCAGTGAAAAGCCCATCACATAGCGCCGGCTGGCCCGCGGCGTCATGGCGAGGAACTGTCCATACGCAGCCAAGCCGTCCTCATGCAGGTTGACCACGCGGGGCTTGCCGCCGCTGGCGCCGTAGCCGCTGTAGTCGAACACGCAGGACGAGATCCCGTTGCGGTAGAGCAGCGCCTGCGCGCTGGCCCAGTCGGACAGGTTTTCCTCGTCGCCGTGGTAGATCAGCACGGCGGGCGCATCACCGCCCTGCGCCAGGACGCAAGAGGCGCGCAACATGCGCTCGCCACTGGCAAACGCGAACTGGCGCGACGCGACGCCCAGGCGGTCCGGCGTCATCGCGTCGGCCGCGCCGGCCGGCTTGGGCTCGAACACGTCCTCCTCGACCGCCAGGAACAAGGCATGGCGGGCAACGGCAGCCAGCATCAGCAGGCAGGCGCCGCCGGCCAGCCAGTAACGGAGCTTCCTGCCAGCGCCTGGGGTGGACTTCGCCATGGGAATGGGAATACGGAAAATGGCCTCGGGAAAGGCGCCGTGACAAAAACAAAGACCACGGCCAGCCCCGAAATCTTAGTCCGGACTGGCGGCCAGCGGCGGCGCATCCGCGATGTTCGCGATGCGATGCCGGTTCTGGAAGCACCGGAGGCTATGGGCGATGGGGAATGCGGGGGTGAAAATGGTCCGCCCTACACGATTCGAACGTGTGACCGCTCGCTTAGAAGGCGAGTGCTCTATCCAACTGAGCTAAGGGCGGACAGGAGGAACTGCTGAAATGCTGAAGGCTTGGCATGCTGCTGAACGCTTAGCATGCGAAGCCCGGTATTCTACCTCAGCCCCGCGTCTGATCCTACCGCGTCGGCACGCTGCCTGATACAGCCCGGCTCAAGATGCCTGCGAAATCCGCATCCGCGGCGGCGTCGCCATGCCGGCAAGCCGTTCAATGGGCTGCGTGGACACACAGTTGCGCCCCATGGTCTTGGCATCGTAGAGGGCATTGTCGGCACGGCGCATGAGCGTATCCGCCCCCTCTCCCGGCAGCCGCTCGGCCATGCCGATGCTTACCGTGTAAGAAATCGCATCCGGCTCGGATGGACATGGGGTGGTGCGCACCAGCGCGCTCAGGCGCAGGCTGATCGCCCTGCCCTGGTCCAGCGCGGTGCCGGGCATCACGATGCCAAACTCTTCCCCGCCCAGCCGGCCGACGAAATCGTCCGCGCGCACGGTCCTGCGCAGCAGGCCGCTGAAATGGCGCAACACGCTGTCGCCGGCCAGATGGCCGTAGAGATCGTTGATGGCCTTGAAATGATCCAGGTCGATGAACGCCACTGTCAGCGGTCGTTGCTGGCGGTCCGCCTGCTTGCAGGCCTCTTCCAGCGCCTCCCAGTAGGGTCCGCGCGACAGTACGTCGGTCAGGTCGTCATAGCTGGCACGGCGCTCCAGACGCCGGCGCAGGCTATCGTGGGCAAGCAGCGCGAAGCTCACGGCCAGGCTGACAATGCCAAAGGCATGCAGGATGGTGAACGATTCCCGGGGCGGCAGCTTGGCCAGCCAGGCAAGGCCAGCGGGCAGCAGCGTGAGGTCGATGGCTTGATAGAGGCCCATGGCCGCGCAAGCGAGCGCGATCAGCCCAAGCGACAGCGCTGCCAGGCGGCCGGTGCCGCGCTTGGCGCGCATTTGCGGCGCCACTACACGCAGCAATCCCAGCGGAAGATAGATATTGGCCAGGATAAAGACGAGCGCCGGCTCCTTCGGCGACACGCCCGCCCAATCGAAGTAGGCGGCATTGGCCAGTACCGCCAGGTTCAGCAGGCAGAGCGCAAGCGCGCCCCCGCGCTTGCCGAAGAAGCGGCGCGTGCCATAGACCATCAAGGACAAGGCCGCCGTCATGGCCAGATCCACCAGATTGAGCGTAAGCCATTCCGGCAGATAGTCCTGCGCAGCGAGCAAGACGGTGGCTGCGGTGACCAGCAACGCACCCGCCACCCAAGAATTCAAACCGGCGCGGCCCATGCCGGGTGCGCGCTGCAAGACTGCGAACACCACCGCCATCTGCAGCCCGAATAGGCCCGCGACCAGCACACTAACCTGTGACTGAAACATGATTTCCCCGTCCAACTTGGCAGGCGGCGTTCCGTCACGCCACCATGCGCCCCGGGACCCGCGCGGACCCGAGGTTTTCGCCATACTTTCTTTTTAAGCTTCTGACCGTCTTCATGCGCCCCGGCGGACAGGGGCTGGGCCTCGCGATCGTGGCGAGGGCACTCTTATTCTCATGTTCGGCGCCAGTCCCGCCAGCGGCCCGGATTGCCTCTGCGCCTGACCGGGCGCAGGGCCTGGCCGCTGCGGTGTGCGGATTATGTCAGCGCTTGCGACCAAGTCAAGCGAACCCTTCTATCCATCAAACCCAGCGACGATGCCCACACCGGCCGGCGCTTCGCTTGGCCGATGCAAAAGTAAAATTTGACCCTGGCCCTGCCGCCGGGCTACAATCCGACGCTTCGGGGCGTAGCGCAGCCTGGTAGCGCATCTGATTTGGGATCAGAGGGTCGCATGTTCGAATCATGTCGCCCCGACCAGTATTTAGCAACAAGATCAAAGGCTTAGACCGTAGGGTCTAAGCCTTTTTTTGTCGCCTCATTTTGTCCGGGCCTGTTCTGGCCGCCGCGGCCACCCTGCTTTCATTGCGGCGCAGCAACCCAATGGCAATGCCATGAATATGGGATGCCCTGCACGCTTGAAACGCCCACACTGGCACCGGGCGGGTCCGCGAACCGCCCACACCACTTTTTAGCCCGCAACCCACCCGGCGGCGGGCATTTTTTCTCGTGTTTTCGCCGCCGTTCCGGGTAGGGCGAGCGCGCGCGCCACGCCTCAAATGCACACCCATGATATAATCGCGCGTTAGCCCGGGGTTTATGCAGCATGCCCTGTAACCGGGCGCCCTTGCCGAGGAACGCAGCCATCACACTGCAGCGCAGTATTCAGCGAACTGCGCAGCGCAGTTCGCAGCGCAGTTCGGCAAGTCACCGGGAACATCTTGCCCGCTTCATTGCCCCCGCGCCTATCACGGTAGCACGGCCGCATTAGCTTGGGCCGCAACCGGCAAGGCAATCGGCCGGGCACTGACGCGCCCCCTGGCGATTCCCTAACGTGGACCTTTTTTGCACGCGCTTTTTTTGCCGTGCCGGTCCGGGTCAGCTTGCCTCCCGCAACTTCAAGGCGCAACCAAGCAAGCCGGCGCTTGTCACTGCTGGCACCCGGACCTCGCGAGCATGCAGGCAGCCTGCCGGCGCTCGTCTCACCGGATTTACCTAAATTCATGCAGCCCAAGGCTGCCGTAAAGGAAGAAGATTGGCTAAGGAAGAACTTATCGAATTTGGCGGTGTTGTCTCGGAAGCCCTGCCGGACAACCGTTACCGCGTGACGCTGGAAAACGGCGTGGAAATCTGGGCCTATGCCTCGGGCAAGATGCAGAAGCACCGCATCCGCATTCTGGCCGGTGACCGCGTGACGCTGGAAATGTCGCCCTACGATCTGACGAAGGGCCGCATTAACTTCCGCCATAAAGTCTGATCTTCTTCCACGCTCGTCGCCGCCGGCGAGCGTTGCGCTAAACCGCGCTCCAGGGCACCGCATCGCCGCGGTCCCGCCCTGGGAAACATCTGGCCATTGCCACCAGCAAGCATCGACAGGAACGATTCCACTGAAATAATCATGATGGCTATTCCATCTTGATGCCTCAGGCCTGGCGTTCTGGTCGATGCCGGTGGCTTGCCTGCCGTTGCTGCCCTCTCGTTTCATCCCAGGTTGCCACTGCTTCCGGCATGCATGGCTCGCCACATACGCGTCATTCAGCCGTGCCATGCTGCATGCCCGCCCGGTGTTTGCCCGTCTTGCACGCACCTGAGCGCGTGGCCATACTCGAAACATCCCTTTTCCCATTAGCTTGAGCACACTGCTCTCATGAACCTGATCCTGTGGCGTCATGCCGAAGCCGAGGAGTTGTCTGGCGCGCTTGGCTTTTCCCGCAATGCCGACCTGCAACGCCCCCTGACCAGACGCGGGCATAAGCAGGCGGATGCCTCCGCAGCCTGGTTGCGCAGCCACCTGCCTCCCGGGACGCGGGTGGTCTGCAGCCCCGCCCTGCGCACCCGCGAGACCGCCGCTGCCCTGTGGGAGAACGCTGAGGTATTGCCCGAGCTTGCCCCGAGCGCCGATGTCAGCTCGGTGCTAGCCGCGATCGACTGGCCCCAAGGCGCCGAGCACACCGTGCTCGTCGGCCACCAGCCTTGGCTTGGCCGGCTTGCCAGCCTGTTGCTGGCGGGCTCGGAAATGAACTGGAGCGTGCGCAAGAGCGGCATCTGGTGGCTGTCGGGACGCACGCGCGAAAGCGAATCGCAGGTAGTGTTGCGCGCTGTCATCAATCCGGAATTTCTCTAGCATTTTTTTTTGCACCCCGCACCCGCGCGGCCCGGCTTTCCGGGCCGCCGTCACGGAACCGTCACGACGGCTTCACGGCACTGTCACCTGCCCTCTCTACATTCAACCGCAACAGTTTCGTCACCGAAAGGACATACTGATGCGAGAGCTCCCGACGCCCACCCAGCCGTTGTTCGATTCCCTGCCCAGTGGCCTCTCAGGCCATTCGGCGCGGAGGCGTCTTCATCGCCAGCAACCTGCACAAGCACATGAACAAGCGCATGACCAGCCTGCTTTCAGCGTGGCGTGGGCGCGCCACCAGGATGAAGTAGAAGAAGCGCAGCGCCTGCGCTACAAGGTCTTCGCCGAAGAAATGGGCGCCAGGCTAAACCCGTCGAGGCCTGAACTTGACGTGGATATGTTCGACGCCTACTGCGATCACCTGATCGTGCGCGATACGGCCACGCTCAAGGTCGTTGGCACCTACCGCGTGATGGCACCCCACCAGGCCAAGCGCATCGGCTGCCTCTATGCCGAGTCGGAATTCGACCTGGTGCGCCTGGCTCACCTGAAACCCAAGATGGTGGAACTGGGCCGCTCGTGCGTGCACCGCGACTACCGCTCGGGCAGCGTGATCATGGCGCTTTGGGGCGGCCTGGGCGAGTATCTGCAGCGCTGGGGCATCGAGTCGATGCTGGGATGCGCGAGCGTGCCGATGAGCGATGGCGGCCACTACGCGGCCAGCCTCTACCGGGTCTTTGCCGAGCGCGCCCTGGCGCCGATCGAGTACCACGCATTCCCGCGCCTGCCCCTGCCGATCGATGAGCTCAACCAGACGCTGGACGTAGAGCCGCCGGCGCTGATCAAGGGTTACCTGCGGCTAGGCGCGCGCATTTGCGGCATGCCGGCGTGGGATCCCGACTTCAACGTGGCAGACTTCCTCACGCTGCTGCGCGTCAACGACATGAACCCCCGCTATGCGCGCCACTTCCTTGGCCTGAACCGCGACGCCTGAGCCTGCACGGGCGCTCGCCGCCTGTTTTGGTCTGAGCCGCTTGTCGAAACGGGGGCAGCCATCCGGCTGCCCCCGCGCTTTGCTTAGGCGTACACCACCTTGTAGCGCTTGCCGATGCGTTCCCACTCGTCGGCTTCCTGCGCCAGGCTGTACTCGACCAGCGGGTTGGCCTCGATCCACGCCTTCGGCAGGCGCACCTCGAAGCCTTCGTCCAGCGCATCCGAGCGCTGGCCCACGGTGATCTCGGGCAACGGCTCGTCGGCGCGGCGCCGGCACAGCACGAACGCCAGGCGCAGGCTGAAGAGCATCCGCCAATCGAGGAACTTGCCACTGCCGGAGAGCTTGCCGAGCTTGCCGGCATGCCCAAGCAGCAGGGTCGCCAGCCGTGCCTGGTCGGTCTTTGAGAAGCCCGGCATGTCGGCGTGCGTGGCGATATAAGCCGAGTGCTTGTGGTAGCCACTGTGCGAGATGGTCATGCCGATCTCGTGCAGCCCGCCGGCCCAGCCCAGCAGCGCCAGGTTGTCGTCGCGGCGCTCATTGCGCGGCTCGGGAAACTGCGCCAGCAAGCCCAGCGCGGCCTGGCGCACGCGCTGGGCCTGCGCGCGGTCGACTCCATAGCGGCGCATGAACTGATCAACGGTGATGGTGCGCATGTCCTCGTGATGCGTGCGGCCCAGCAGGTCGTACAGCACGCCCAGGCGCAGCGCGCCGTCGGTGACGTCCATGCGATCGAGGTCGAGCTCGGCGAACACGCCGAGCATGATCGACAGGCCACCGGGCAGCACGGGGATGCGATCCGCCTTCAGGCCCACCAGCTTGACCCTGTTGGCGTTCTCCGCCTTGACCAGCGCGCGCTTGAGGCGCTCCAGCCCTTCGCGGGTGATGCCGTGCTCGGCCGGGTTGTCGTTCATGCCGTTGAGCTCGATCAGCTCGGCCAGCGCGCGCGCCGTGCCCGACGAACCCACCGCCTGCTGCCAGCCGGCAGCGCGGTACTGGCGCACCAGCACCTGGATCTCCCTGCGCGCGGCCAGTTCCGCCTGCTTCATCGCGTAGTCGTCGACGTTGCCGCTGGGGAAGAACTGGCGGCTGTGCGAGACGCAGCCGATGTAGAGGCTCTCCATCAGCTTGGACGTGTAGCCGGTGCCGATGATGAACTCGGTCGAGCCGCCACCGATATCGACCACCAGCCGGTTGCCCGCGCAGGCCGGCGCATCGTGCGAAGCGCCCAGGTAGATCAGCCGCGCTTCCTCGCGCCCGGCAATCACTTCAATCGGGAATCCCAGCGCATGCTCGGCCTCGATCAGGAATTCCGAAGCGTTCTTGGCTACCCGCAGGGTATTGGTGGCCACCGCCCGCACCTGGTCGGGGGAGAAATCGCGCAGGCGGTCGCCGAAACGCCGCAGGGCGTCGATGCCGCGCCGGCGCGCCGGCTGGTCCAGGTATTTGTCCGGCGTCAGGCCCGCGGCCAGGCGCACCGGCTCGCGCAGCGCATCGACCTGGAATAGCTGGCTGGCCGGCCCGGATGCGGTCAGGCTTTCGTCCACCCGCCCGATCATCAGGCGGAAGCTGTTTGAGCCCATGTCGACGGCGGCCAGCAGGCGAGGGGTTTGGTTCATCGCGGTAGGGGAATGTGGGTAAAGGCCGCAAGCCGCGGCGTAAGTAACGGTGTCGGGCAGTCAGGTTCGACCAACCATAGAAAATATGTCTTTATCATGTCTATATCGTGACAAAATCACATTGTCATCAATTTGACATGATTCTATGAAAAAGTCGCCGCATTACCAAAAGAAGGTCATGCCAATGTCGACAAGCCCACCCGGCACGCTGCTCAACCGCGAAATGGGCATTCTGGAATTCAATATGAGAGTCATGGCACAGGCGGCTGACGCCAACGTGCCACTGCTCGAACGTCTGAAGTTCATCTGTATCGTTTCAAGCAATCTGGACGAGTTCTTCGAGATCCGCATGGCCGGCTTGAAGGAGCAGATGCGTGACAATCCGTCCGGCATCACGCCCGACGGCCTTTCCTTGCAGCAGGCATACCAGATCGTCACGGAACGCGTGCAAAAGCTGGTGGCAATGCAGTATGACATGCTGCAAAACGTGATTTTGCCCCTGCTGGAGAAAGAAGGGGTGTTCTTTCACCTGGCCCCCACCTGGAACGAGGCACAGCGTGAATGGGCGCGCAGCTTCTTCGTGCGCGAGCTCGGCCCGGTCCTGACGCCGATCGCGCTGGACCCGGCCCACCCCTTCCCGCGGGTGCTCAACAAGAGCCTGAATTTCATCATCGAATTGTCGGGCAAGGATGCCTTCGGCCGGGAGGCCGACCTGGCGATCGTGCAGGCGCCCCGCGCGCTGCCGCGCGTGGTCAGGATGCCCGGGGAGCTCTCCGGCTATCCCTACGGCTTTGTGCTGCTGTCGTCCTTCATGCAAGGGTTCGTGCATGAGCTGTTCCCCGCTATCAAGGTCAACGGCTGCTATCAGTTCCGCGTCACCCGCAACTCTGACCTGTTCGTGTCAGAGGACGATATCACGGACCTGCGCGAAGCACTGCAGGGCGAACTGCCGACCCGCCACTTCGGCGACACCGTGCGCCTGGAGATTTCGGCCGACACCCCCCCGGCCATGGCACGCCGCCTGCTGCTCGAATCCGGCCTGGGCGAGCAGGACGTGTACCGCGTAAGCGGCCCGGTCAACCTGGTGCGACTGATGCAGATCCCCGACCTCGTCGACCGCCCTGCCCTCAAGTACCCGCCGCACGTGCCGGCGCCGGTCAAGGTGTTTGTGCCCGGCGCTTCGATGTTCGACGCGATCCGCCAGCAGGACGTGCTGCTGCACCATCCTTACGAGAGCTTTAGCTCGGTGCTCGACCTGCTGCAGCAGGCCGCCGTCGATCCTGCCGTGGTAGCCATCAAGCAGACGGTCTACCGCACCGGCAACGAGTCGCCGGTGATGGAGGCGCTGATGACCGCGGCGCGCAACGGCAAGGAAGTCACGGTGGTGGTGGAACTGCTGGCGCGTTTTGACGAGGAAACCAATATCAACTGGGCCGAGCGGCTCGAATCCGCCGGCGCGCATGTGGTCTACGGCGTGGTTGGCCACAAGTGCCATGCCAAGATGCTGCTGATGGTGCGGCGCGAACTGGATAGCGCCAAGAGCAAGCAGTTCAAGCTGCGCCGCTACGCGCACCTGGGCACCGGCAACTATCATCCGCGCACCGCACGGCTGTACACCGACTTTGGCCTGCTCACCGCCAACGAGCAGATCTGCGAGGACGTCCAGCACGTGTTCCAGTTGCTCACGGGTACCGCGGGCACCATCCGCCTGAATCACCTGTGGCAGTCGCCATTCACCATGCAGAGCAACCTGGTGGAGCATATCCGCGCGGAGGCCCGCAACGCCCGCGCCGGCAAGCCCGCCCGCATCATGGCCAAGATGAATGCGCTGCTGGAGCCATCGATCATCGACGAGCTGTACAAGGCGTCGCGCGCCGGCGTGAAGATCGACCTGATCATCCGTGGGGTGTGCGCGCTGCGCCCGGGAGTGCCGGGCCTGTCGGAGCACATCACGGTGCGCTCCATCGTCGGGCGCTTCCTCGAGCATCACCGCGTCTATTACTTCTTGGCCGACGGTGCGGAGGTGGTCTACCTGTCCAGTGCGGACTGGATGGACCGCAACCTGTTCCGTCGCGTCGAGGTGGCATTCCCGGTGCTGGACAAGGTACTGAAGGCGCGGGTCATCAAGGAGAGCCTGCGGGTGCATCTGCACGACAATGCCTCCGCATGGACCATGCAACTCGACGGCAGCTACACCCGCAAGCACACCAAGTCCAAGCAGCCGCACGTCAGCCAGAACGACCTGCTGGCCCTGTTCGGCAGCGCCTGAGGGTTGGAATCGGCACGGCGCGCCTCGCGTGCGCCGTGCCATGCACAACGCCGCGAGCGAGCGCGGGTCAGGCCGCCTTCTGCGGCGACTGGCCAGGCTGAGGCAAGGCGCTAGGCAAATAGCCGCTGCGATCGCCCGGGAATACCACGCGGAACACGCTGCCGCGCCCCACTTCGCTGGTGATGCGCAGGTCGGCATGGTGGCGCGACAGCACATGCTTGACGATGGCGAGCCCCAGGCCAGTGCCGCCGGTATCGCGCGAACGGCTGCGGTCGACCCGGTAGAAGCGCTCGGTGAGGCGCGGGATATGGTCAGCGGCGATGCCCAGACCCGTATCGGTGACCGAGAAAATGGCGTGCTCGTTCTCGTACGTCAGCGCGATGCTGATGCGCCCACCCTCCGGCGTATAGCGCACCGCGTTGGAAACCAGGTTGCCGAAGGCCGACAGCAGTTCACGCTCCGCACCGCGGATCATGACGGCCGGATCGATCTGCGCCGAGATCTGGTGCTCGCCCTGCGATAGCGCCTCGGCGTCGTGCACAAGGTGCGCAACGAGTTCGGCCATGTTGATCCGGTCCAGGCTCGGCGGCTGCTCGTCGCTTTCCAGCTTGGCCAGAACCAGCAAGTCCTCGACCAGGTGCTGCATGCGCATGGACTGCACCAGCATCATGTCGAGGTAGCGGTTGCGATCCTGCTCCGACACCGGCAGGTCGCGCACCGTTTCCAGGAAGCCGGTCAGCACCGTCAGCGGTGTCTTCAGTTCGTGCGAGACGTTGGCGACGAAATCCCGGCGCATCGCCTCGGTGTTCTCCACCTTGGTGATGTCGTGCGTGAGCACCAGCTTGCGGTTATCCCCGTAAGGCAGGATCTGCACGGCGATCACGCTGCGCTTGTGCTCGCCCATGTCGCGCATCACCAGCGGCTCATCGAAACGCTGCAAGTGCAGGTACTGGACGAATTCCGGCCGCCGGATCAGGTGGGTGATGCGCTGGCGCACGTCCCGACGCGCATTGAGGCCAACATGCTGCTCGGCGACATCGTTGCACCATTCGATCTGGTCGGCATCGTCGAGCATCAGCACGCCATTGGGCGACGCCTGGATGGCCTGGATAAAGCGGGTATGTTGCTGCTCGACCTGCAGCACCTGGGTGCGCCAGCGCTTGACCAGGCGATGCAGGCGGTAATACACCTCGCCCCACAGCCCCAGCGCGCTGGGAATCTCGCCGTAGGCAGGCGCATCCAGCACTTTCCAAAGCCGGTTGATCTGGTAGATGTAGTAGAGCAGATGCCCCAGCAACCCGACGCACAGCACGGCCAGCGCAGGCACGGGACCAAGGACGAAGTACAGCCCGGCCGAAGCCAGGGCCAGGAGAATCAGGATGGCCGCCGAACGGGCCCAGATGACGTTCATGAAGAAGTGAGAAGGTCAGGCAGGCGGCAAGACCGCATGGAATGCGGTGGAGTGTGCCACGAAACGGGCAACAAGCAAGCAACAGGCGACTGGCAAGCGACTCGCAGGCAAACAGGCGCCACGCCGGCGACGGCGTGGCAAGCCGGGTATCAGTGGCTGGGCGCGCGCGCCAGGCGGTAGCCGCTGCCGCGCACCGTCTCGATCATGTTGCTGTAGCCGCCGGGGGTCAGCGCGGCGCGCAAGCGCTTGATATGCACGTCGACGGTCCGCTCTTCCACGAACACGTGATCGCCCCAAACCTGGTCCAGCAACTGCGAACGGCTGTGGACGCGCTCCGGATGCGTCATCAGGAAGTGCAGCAAACGGAACTCGGTAGGACCGAGGTCCAGCTTGATCAGGCCGGATTCGTCCTGGCCGGTGACCCGATGCGTGGCCGGGTCAAGGCGCAGGCCATTGATGGCAACGACGTCGTCGGTCAGTTGCGGGGCGCGGCGGCGCAGCACGGCCTTGATGCGGGCCAGCAGTTCCTTGGGCGAGAACGGCTTGGTGACGTAGTCGTCCGCGCCGGCCTCGAGCCCCAGCACCTTGTCCTGCTCTTCGCTGCGCGCGGTGAGCATGATGATCGGAATCTGCTTGGTGCGGTCGTTATTGCGCAGTTCCTTGGCGAAGGTTGCTCCCGACTTGCCCGGGAGCATCCAGTCGAGCAGCACCAGGTCGGGCAGCACGTCGCTCATCAGCGACAGCGCCTGCTCGGCGTTATAGGCCCGGATCGGATAATGTCCCGCGTGTTGCAGGTTGACCGCGATCAGTTCGGCAATCGCGGGTTCGTCTTCGACAACAAGAATGCTGCTTGGCATGTAATTTTCTCCGCGGTGGCGCCTTAACTCAGCGCTTCGCGCTCCATGTCCTCACGCGAGGCGTGGCGGACGTCGGTTCCCTTGACGATGTAGATGATGAATTCAGCGATGTTCTTGGCGTGGTCGCCAATGCGCTCGATCGCCTTGGCGATAAAGAGGAAATCCAGCGCGACCGAGATCGTGCGGGGGTCTTCCATCATATAGGTGATGAGCTTGCGCACGAACGCACGGAATTCGTCGTCGATGGCCTTGTCGTCCTTGACGATCCGGGCGGCAGCCACGGTGTCCAGGCGCGCAAAGGCATCGAGTGCCTGGCGCAGCAGCGCGATGGCCATCTCGCCCGAGAGCTTCACCTCGGAATAATTGATCTGGTGGGCGCCCGCGTCTTCCATGATGTGCTTGGTGCGCTTGGCGATTTTCTCCGCCTCGTCGCCCGCGCGTTCCAGGTTGGTGATGGTCTTGGAAATCGCCATCACCAGGCGCAGGTCGCGCGCGGTCGGTTGCCGGCGCGCGATGATGTTGCCGCAATCGGCATCGATCTCGAGTTCCAGGGCATTCAGGTGATGCTCGCGCGCGATGACCTGGTCGGCCAGGCCCGCGTCGAACTCCGAAAGCGCCCGCATGGCGTTTTCGATCTGCGACTCGACCAGACCGCCCATCTGCAGCAGTTTCGTGCTGATGGCGTTGAGGTCGGCGTCGAATTGGGTCGACAGATGCTTGTCAGACATGTTGCTCTCCTAGCCGCTCTATTCGTATGCTATGCGTTATGTGCTTAACGCTCAATCAGCCGAAACGGCCGGTGATGTAGTCTTCCGTTTCCTTGCGATGCGGCTTGATGAAGATCTTCTCGGTCTCGCCGAATTCGATCAGTTCACCCAGGTACATATAGGCGGTGTAGTCCGAGCAGCGCGCGGCTTGCTGCATATTGTGCGTGACGATCACCACCGTGTAGTCGTCCTTGAGCTCGGCGATCAGTTCTTCGATCCGGCCCGTCGAGATCGGGTCGAGTGCGGAGCACGGTTCATCCAGCAACAGGACTTCGGGGCGGATGGCGATGCCACGCGCGATGCACAGGCGCTGCTGCTGGCCACCGGACAAGCCGTAGCCCGACTGGTTGAGCTTGTCCTTGACTTCGTTCCACAGCGCCGCCTTGGACAGTGCCCACTCCACGCGGTCGTCCATCTCCGAGCGCGACAGCTTCTCGAACAGGCGCACGCCAAAGGCAATGTTGTCATAGATCGACATGGGGAACGGCGTGGGCTTCTGGAACACCATGCCAACCTTGGCGCGCAACAGGGCGATGTCCTGCTTGGCGGTCAGCAGGTTGTCGCCATCCATGTTGATCTCGCCCTCGGCACGCTGCTCCGGGTAGAGCGCGTACATCTTGTTGAAGGTGCGCAACAGGGTCGACTTGCCGCAGCCGGACGGGCCGATAAAGGCCGTCACCTTGCGCTCGGGAATCGACATGTTGACGTTCTTCAACGCATGGAACTGGCCGTAGTAGAAGTTCAGGTTGCGCACGTCGATCTTGGCGCGGGTCGTGTCGGGAATGTCGATGACGGTCGAGGTCATGCTCGTCTCTCGCAAAGAATTTCGGGAATGCCGTGCGGCTATCGCGCTGCCGGTCATTTCTTGAACAGCATGCGTGCCAGGATATTGAGCGCCAGCACGCCAACGGTAATCAAGAACACGCCGGCCCAGGCCAGTTGCTGCCACTCGACAAACGGGCTCATGGCGAAGCGGAAGATGGTCACCGGCAGGTTCGCCATCGGCTTGTTCAGGTCGCTGGTCCAGAACTGGTTGGACAAGGCCGTGAACAGCAGCGGCGCGGTCTCGCCGGCAATACGCGCGACCGCCAGCAGCACGCCGGTGACGATGCCTGCGTACGACGACTTCACCGTGATCGACAGCACCATCTTCCACTTGGGCGTGCCCAGCGCGAAGGCCGCTTCACGCAGCGCGTTCGGGACCAGGTTCAGCATGTTCTCGGTCGTGCGCACCACGATCGGAATCTGCAGCAACGCCAGCGCGCAGATCCCGGCCCAGGCGGAGAAGTGCCCCATGCGGGTCACCACCAGCGCGTAGACGAACAGGCCGATCACGATCGACGGCGCCGACAGCAGGATGTCGTTGATAAAGCGGATGAAGCTTGCCAGCGGCGAAGTCTTGCCGTACTCGGCCAGGTAGATGCCGGCCAGGATGCCCAGGGGCGTTCCGCACAGCGTGGCGAGGCCAACCATGACGAAGCTGCCGTAAATGGCATTGGCAAGGCCGCCGCCGGCGGTATTCGGCGCCGGCGTCATTTGCGTGAACAGGTCCATCGACAGGCCACCCACTCCCAGCGAGATGGTGGTCCACAGGATCCAGGCCAGCCAGAACAGGCCGAACGCCATGGCGCCCAGCGATGCGGTCAGCGCATAGAAATTGGTGCGGCGGCGGCGTGCCTGCAGGCGCGTGCGCATGGCATCCGCATCTGGGCTCACAGCCGGAATCGAGGAAGAGGAGGAAGTCATCGCGGCTTGGCTCATTTTGCGCCCTCGCTCTTGGCCAGGCGCAGCAGCAGGATCTTCGACAGCGCCAGGACCACGAAAGTGATGAAGAACAGGATCAGGCCAAGTTCCATCAGCGCGGCGGTATGCAGGCCGGCGCCGGCTTCGGCGAATTCATTGGCCAGCGCCGAGGTGATGCTGTTGCCCGGCGAGAACAGCGAGGCATTGTCCAGCAGGTTGGTATTGCCGATCACGAAGGTGACCGCCATGGTCTCGCCCAGCGCACGACCCAGGCCCAGCATCACGCCGCCGATCACCCCGGCACGGGTGAAGGGCAGCACCACGCGCCACATCACTTCCCAGGTGGTGCAGCCCACGCCATAGGCGGATTCCTTGAGCAGCACCGGGGTGACTTCGAACACGTCGCGCATCACCGAAGCGATGTAGGGAATGATCATGATGGCCAGGATCACGCCGGCGCACAGCAGGCCGATGCCCAGCGGCGCGCCCTGGAACAGCTTGCCGATCAGCGGCACCTGGCCCACGGTGGCGGCCAGCGGCTTCTGGAAGTACTCGCCGAAGATCGGCGAGAACACCAGCAGGCCCCACATGCCATAGACGATCGAGGGCACGGCGGCCAGCAATTCGATCGCGGTGCCGAGCGGGCGGCGCAGCCAGGCCGGCGACAGCTCGGTCAGGAACAGCGCGATGCCAAAGCTGATGGGCACCGCAATGATCAGGGCGATCAGGGAGGTGACGATGGTGCCGTAGATCGGCACCAGCGCGCCATAGACGTCCGCGGGTGGATCCCACTCGGCGGTCCACAGGAAGCGCAGGCCGAAGGCCTCGATGGAAGGCCATGCGCTGATTGCGAGTGACACGATGATGCCGCCAAGCAGCAGCAGGGTCACGATGGCGGCGCCGCGCGTCAGGCCACCAAACAGGATGTCACCGGTACGGCTAGGCGGCCGCACTGCGGATTGATCGGATGTAGTCGCCATGATGTGGTATTGGAATTCGTTTAGTTGGCGGCTCGCCGGCCGTGCCGATCGCTCGGGGCCGATGGGCCCATCGCATTGCGTCGTGCTGCCCGCGCGGATTGCCGCGTTTGCTGCGCTGCTTCTCTACTACTGCTTCTACTGCCTTGCTGTCTTCAATGCCGCTACCGCGGTGGGC
>NZ_BAAILO010000381.1:166099-262926 GCF_054589115.1 Cupriavidus sp. 8B
CTTGACCGAGTTCTTCCAGGTCGCGCGGATCTGGTTCACCACGGCGTCCGGCAGCGGTACGTAGTCAAGTTCGCTGGCCATGTTGCCGCCGCTCTTGTACGCCCAGTCGAAGAACTTCAGCACTTCGGCGCCCTGCGCTGCCTTTTCCTGGTTCTTGTGCACCAGGATGAAGGTCGCGCCGGCGATCGGCCATGCCGTCTTGCCCGGTTCGTTGGTCAGGATCTGGTAGTAGGTCTTGCTCCAGTCGGCGCCTGCTGCTGCTGCCTTGAAGCCGTCGTCACCAGGCTGAACCACTGCGCCCGCGGCGTTCTTCATGTTCAGGTGGGTCATCTTGTTCTGCTTGGCGTAGGCGTACTCGACGTAGCCGATGGCGCCGTTCAGGCGTTGCACGAAAGCGGCCACGCCTTCGTTACCCTTG
The DNA here is from genome assembly GCF_054589115.1 of Cupriavidus sp. 8B. Classification (NCBI taxonomy): domain Bacteria; kingdom Pseudomonadati; phylum Pseudomonadota; class Betaproteobacteria; order Burkholderiales; family Burkholderiaceae; genus Cupriavidus; species Cupriavidus sp. 8B. Next base: position 166,518 of record NZ_BAAILO010000381.1, read on the forward strand.
CCGCCAGTGCCACCGCCCGGCCAGTTGACCGTGGTGCCCTCGCCAACCGAGCTCTTCCAGTCCGGGCTGACCTTGGACAGGTAGTTGGTGAAGATGAAGGTGGTGCCCGAACCGTCGGCGCGGCGCACCGGCAGGATGTCCTGGCTCGGCAGCTTGGCGTGCGGGTTCAGTGCCTTGATGGCGGGATCGTCCCACTTCTTGATCTTGCCCAGGTAGATGTTCGCCAGCAATTCGCCGGTGATGGTCAGTTCGCCCGGCTTGATGCCTTGCAGGTTGATCACCGGCACCACGCCGCCGATCACCGTGGGGAACTGCACCAGGCCTTGCTTGGCCAGCTCTTCGTCCTTCAGGGGCGCGTCGGAGGCGCCGAAGTCGACGGTCTTGGCGCCAATCTGCTTGATGCCGCCGGACGAGCCGATGGATTGATAGTTGACCTTGTTACCCGTTGCTTTCTGGTATGCATCGGCCCACTTGGAATACACGGGCGCCGGGAAAGATGCGCCAGCACCGGTAATTTCCGCCGCGAACGCAGTGCCCGCTACCACCAACGACACGATGCCTGCAACGGCAGTCTTGACCAGCTTCATATGTCCTCCAGAGACATGGTTGGGGAATGACAATTTTTTGACAAGTCGAACTTTATGCTCCGACTATGACAATTCCATGACATCACGAGATCTTCTTCTAAGTCTGCGGATGCTGCCTCCTGAATCACATCGCCAATGCCCTTCCCGACCCGCATATGGCTCCTCGCAAGCCAAAAAACGGCTGCGGTTAATTGCTTTTCAATAAAAAATAACGCCGGGCGAAAACCCGGCGTTCTGGCAACAGCTAGCGGCGATGACCCGGTGTTCAGGCCCGCAAGGCGTCCGCCAGGGTCTGCGCTGCCTGCTCCGCGGTCTCGACCTTCTCGGCTTCGACCATCACGCGCACCACCGGCTCGGTCCCCGAGGCGCGGATCAATACCCGGCCCCGGCCCTCGAGCTGCGGTTCGATCACGGCGCGCGCCGCGCTCAGGCCCGCATGCGACTGCCAGTCGAAGCCCTTCTCCACGCGCACGTTGATCAGCGTCTGCGGGAACAGCGAAACGCCTTCCAGCAGTTGCGACAGGCTCTTGCCGCTGCGGCGCAGTGCGGCCAGCACCTGCAACGCGGAGACGATGCCGTCGCCGGTGGTGTGGCGATCCAGGCAGAGCAGATGGCCCGAGCCCTCGCCGCCCAGCGTCCACTTGCGCTTGTTCAGCTCTTCCAGCACATAGCGGTCGCCCACCTTGGCGCGCACGAACTCCACGCCCTGGCGCTTGAGCGCGAGTTCTACCGCCATATTGGTCATCAGCGTGCCCACCGCGCCTTCCACGGCCTGGCCCGCCTGCAGGCGGTCCTGGACAATCAGGTACAGCAGCTCATCGCCGTTGAACAGGCGTCCGTCGCGGTCCACCACCTGCAGGCGGTCCGCGTCGCCGTCGAAGGCCAGGCCAAGATCGGCGCCATTGGCCTTGACCGCTTCGATCAGTTTTTCCGGGGCCGTCGCGCCGTAGCCGGCATTGATGTTGCGACCGTCCGGCTGGTTGCCGATCGAGATCACGTCGGCACCGAGCTCATGGAAGACGTGCGGCGCGATGTGGTACGCGGCGCCGTGCGCGCAGTCCACCACCAGCTTGAGCTTATGCAGGTCCTGCTCGTAGGGGAACGTGCTCTTGCAGAATTCGATGTAGCGGCCAGCGGCATCCTCGATGCGGCGCGCGCGGCCGAGATCGTCCGAGCGCACGCAGACCATCGGCTCTTCCAGCGCTTCTTCGATCGCCATTTCCACGGCGTCAGGCAACTTGTCGCCATCGGCAGAGAAGAACTTGATGCCGTTGTCGTAGTACGGGTTGTGGCTGGCGGAGATCACCACGCCTGCCGACAAGCGCAGCGCGCGCGTGAGGTAGGCCACGCCCGGCGTCGGCAGCGGCCCGGTCAGCAGCACGTTGACGCCTGCCGAGGTAAAGCCGGCCTCCAGCGCGGCCTCCAGCATATAGCCGGAAATGCGCGTGTCCTTGCCGATCAGCACGGTCGGACGTGCCTGGTCCTGCTGCTTCGCCCCATGGGCGAGCACCATGCCCGCCGCGTAGCCCAGGCGCATCACGAAGTCGGGCGTGATCGGCGCCTCGCCAACCCTGCCGCGAATCCCATCCGTGCCGAAATACTTGCGTGTCATATGATCATTCTCCCGTTGTTCGGTGTTGCGGATGCCGAATGCTAAAGGCTAAGCGCGCAATGCTGGATGCCAGCAATCAAAACAAATGTTAACCGGCAATTGTTTCATGACGGATGGCCCACCAGGTCTTGAGCGCATCCACAGTTTGTTCCACATCATGCACACGCACGATGTACGCGCCCCGCTCCGCGGCGCAAACCGCCGCTGCCAGGCTGGCGGCGACCCGCTGCTGCGGCGGCCGGCCGCCCAGGATGGCGCCGAGCGTCGACTTGCGCGACAAGCCCACCAGCAAGGGCAGGCCATCCACCGCCAGTTGCGGCAACCGGCCCAGCAGGTGCAGATTATGATCCGGCGTCTTGCCAAAGCCAAAGCCCGGATCGAGGGTGATGCGGCTGTCGCTCACGCCGGCGGCGCGCAGTGCGTCCACCCGCTCGCGCAGGAAGCCAGCCACCTCGCGCACCACATCCTCATACTGGGGCTGCTCCTGCATGGTCTGCGGATCGCGCTGCATATGCATCACGCACAGTCCGGCCTGCCCCGCCTGCGCCTCGCTCACCGCCTCGATGGCGCCGGGCATGCGAAAGCCCCAGATATCATTGATCAGGTCCGCTCCGGCAGCCAGCGCCGCGCGCATGACTTCCGGCTTGTAGGTATCGATGGACAGCGGCCGGCCGCAGTCGCGCAGCGCCTCGACCATCGGCAGCACGCGCGCCAGTTCCTCGTCCAGCGGCAATGCCGCCGAACCCGGCCGGCTCGACTCGCCGCCGATATCGATGATGTCCACGCCTTCGGCAATCATGCGCTCGGCATGGCGCAAGGCGGCATCGCGCCCAGCGTGCTGGCCGCCATCGGAAAATGAATCGGGGGTGACGTTCAGGATGCCCATCACCAGCGGACGGCGGTCGCGCGCGAAGCGGTAGCGGCCGCACTGGAAACTCGAATCAGTTGAGATCGACGACAAGATACGAAAAGACCAAAAGACGAAAACGAGGAATCAAAAAGAGGCTGCGCGAAATGCGCGCCGGCAAAGAAAAAGCCGGCGCACAAGGCGCCGGCTTCAGGCTTGGTGAACGACCGCTGCAACCACGACAAGCACGTCTACCGTATCCGGGTTACCGGAGCGCCGACGACGCTATCGTGCCGGCCATCCGCTCAGGCCGTGGCCGGAGCGTTGGTCGGGGCCACCGGCGAGCCGCCCGACGGGGTGTTGCCACCACCGTTCTGGCTGGACGCGCCACGCGGCGGCCGCGGCGGCTTGCCCGCCATGATGTCGTTGACCTGGTCCGCATCGATGGTTTCCCATTCCATGAGGGCCGCGGTCATGGCTTCGACCTTGTCGCGATTTTCTTCGAGCAGGCGCTTGGCCAGGCCATATTGCTCGTCGACGATGCGGCGGATTTCCGCGTCGACCTTGACCTGGGTGGCTTCCGACACCGTCTTGGACGACATCTTGCCGAACATGCCATCCTGCTCGGTATCCACGTACACCATGGTGCCCAGCGTGTCGCTCATGCCGAAACGGGTAACCATGTCGCGAGCCGTCTTGGTGGCGCGCTCGAAGTCATTGGAAGCACCGGTGCTCATGGCGTTGAGGAAGACCTCTTCCGCCGCGCGGCCGCCAAACAGGATGGCGATCTCGTCGAGCATGTTGTCCTTGTACTTCGAGTACTTGTCGTGCTCCGGCAACTGCCAGGTCACGCCCAGTGCCCAGCCACGCGGCATGATGGTGACCTTGTGCACCGGATCCGCCTTGGGCAGCAGCTTGGCCACCACCGCATGGCCGGACTCATGGTACGCGGTTGCACGGCGTTCTTCCTCGCGCATGACCGTGGACTTGCGTTCCGGGCCCATGTAGATCTTGTCCTTGGCGTCCTCGAAGTCCTGCATGTCGACCACGCGCTTGCTGCGGCGGGCGGCAAACAGTGCGGCTTCGTTGACCAGGTTGGCCAGGTCGGCGCCGGAGAAGCCCGGGGTACCGCGTGCGATCACCGAGGCGTCGACGTCGTTGCCGATCGGCACCTTGCGCATATGGACCTTGAGGATCTGCTCGCGGCCGCGGATATCGGGCAGGCCGACATACACCTGGCGGTCGAAACGGCCCGGGCGCAGCAGCGCCTTGTCCAGTACGTCCGAACGGTTGGTGGCAGCGATCACGATCACGCCCGAGTTGGCCTCGAAGCCGTCCATCTCGACCAGCATCTGGTTCAGGGTCTGCTCGCGCTCGTCGTTGCCGCCGCCCATGCCGGCGCCGCGGTGACGGCCGACCGCATCGATTTCGTCGATGAAGACGATGCAGGGTGCCTGCTTCTTGGCATTCTCGAACATGTCGCGGACACGGGCCGCGCCCACGCCGACGAACATTTCAACGAAGTCCGAGCCGGAAATGCTGAAGAACGGCACCTTGGCTTCGCCGGCGATGGCGCGTGCCAGCAGCGTCTTGCCGGTACCCGGAGGGCCGACCAGCAGCACGCCGCGCGGGATACGGCCGCCCAGCTTCTGGAATTTCTGCGGATCCTTGAGGAAGTCCACCAGTTCGATCACTTCTTCCTTGGATTCATCGCAACCGGCGACGTCCTGGAAAGTGACCGCGTTCTGGTTTTCATCGATCAGGCGCGCGCGCGACTTGCCGAAGGAAAAGGCACCGCCTTTCCCGCCGCCCTGCATCTGCCGCATCATGTAGAACCAGAACACGATGATCAGCAGGGTGGGCCCGAGGTAATACAGGGCCTGCACCAGCATGTTGGGCTCGTCGTCTGCCTTGCCGGTAACCTGGACGCCGAACTTCATCAGGTCGCCAACCATCCAGATGTCGCCCGGCGAGATGATGGTGTACTTCTGCCCTTCCTTGGGCGTCACCACCAGATTGCGGCCTTGCACGTCAACCCGGCCCACCTTGCCGGCCTTGGCATCATCCATGAACTGCGAATAGGTGACGCCTTCCTGCGCGCGGGGCTTGTCGAACTGCTTGAAGACGGTAAACAACACCAGCGCGATCACGAGCCAGATTGCCGCCTTTTGAAACAGGTTGTTATTCAAGGCCAAACTCCTTTACGAACGCCTTGCCAACGGGATAGCTGCATTGTAATGCAGTGCCCGGCGTCGGGGTAAAAAGCAAATTCATCGAAGCGATAGGCACCGCTTCACCCCGCCGACTTGAGGAAACGCCCAAGAATGAAGGTCTCGGAAGACTTGTCGCGTGACGCCTTGGGCTTGCGTTTGGCGACTACCTTGAACTGGCGTTTGAACTTCTCCACGATCTGGCTGTAACCACTGCCATGGAAACACTTTACCAGCAATGAGCCCTCCGGCTTCAGATGCGCCTGGGCAAATTCCAGCGCCAGGTCACATAAGTAATCGATACGGGCCGCATCGGCAAAGGCTACACCGGACAAGTTGGGGGCCATGTCCGACAAAACAAGATCGATCTTTGCGCCGCCGGACGCTTGCAGCACGATTTCCTCCAACTGGCGGAATACATCCTCCTCGCGGAAGTCACCCTGGATAAATGTGACGTCGGCGACGGCCTCCATCGGCAGCAGGTCGATGGCGATCACCGCGCCGTCGATGCCGCCGTCCTTGGCGCGCGGGGAAGCCGCCAGCTTGTTGCGGGCGTACTGGCTCCAGCTGCCTGGGGCCGCGCCAAGGTCGACAATGACCTGGCCGGGGCGGATCAGCTTGTCCTGCTCGTCGATCTCCTTCAGCTTATACGCTGCGCGGGCGCGGTAGCCCTCGCGCTGCGCCATTTTGACGTAGGGATCGTTGATATGGTCGTGCAACCACGCCTGATTGAATTTGTTCTTGGCCATTCCGGAGACATCTGTATGGAGAAAAACGCCGCCGGCCCGCGGCCGTCCGTGCGTTTTTCACTCGTTTTGCTGTTTTTGCAGCCTGACCGCGCCAGTTTGACGGATAATACGCGCCGATTCGCTTTTTCGGCACTTCGGTGCCTTGGTTTGCGCACCACTTGCGCGCCCATTTGCGCCCTCGCCTGCGCTTTACTTATGCCTGCTCTTCAACTTATTCCCGCCCAGCGATCAGAACTCCGCTCCCGTGCCCACGGCCTCAATCCGGTCGTGATGATCGGTGGCGAAGGCCTGACGCGCCCCGTCCTGGCTGAAATCGACCGTAGCCTGGCGTCGCATGACCTGATCAAGATCCGCGTCTTCGGCGACGACCGCGAAAGCCGCATCGCCATGTACGAAACCATTTGCGAAGATCTGGATGCCGCTCCGATCCAGCATATCGGCAAGCTGCTGGTGGTATGGCGTCCCGGCCCGGCCGTCCTGAAGGAAAACCGTCCGCAGGAACTGGGCCGCCTGGCCCCGCGCGGCGGCGCCGCGCCGCGCACCGTGACCGTCAAGAAGCCGAGCGCCGCGCCCAATCGCCGCCCCAAGCGCTCGCAAGTGACGGTACTGGGCAATGAACGCGTCACCGCTGGCGGCAACGTCAAGCGCGCGCGCGTCCGCCCGACCAGCCAGAAGAAGAAAGCGCTCGACTAATGTCGAAGCCATGCCAGCGCGCCCGTCGGGGCCGCTGGTATCGCAACGGACGGCCGCCCTGGCCCGTCCCTTCAGCCTACTCGCCAGCCTTACTCGCCAGCCGAGCGCGGCGCCGCTGCGCGCCAGACCGTGACCAGCGCCAGCAGGCTGTGCACCAGGTAGAACACGCTGGACACCCCATGCAGCATGCCGAACTGCCCCTTATAGGGCGATTCGGACACGCCCACGCCAAGCGCCGTCGCCTTCTCCTTCAGGTTTTCCATGAAGGGCTGGATGCCGAAGTACCCAGCCAGCACGCACAGCAGCATGCCCAGCACGAGCCAGCGCAGGCCGCGATAGCGCCCCGCGCCCCGGCGGATCATCAGGTTGCACAGCGCAAGCTGCAGCACGCCGACCACCACGCCAAGGATCGCCTCGGTCCGGAACAGCTGCCCGGCGATCAAGCCTGCCGTCTCGCGGCTGGGCAGCACGGAAAACAGCGTCGGGGCCACCATGTAGCCCACTGTCCACAGGCTGCCGGCCCAGACCACGGTCAGCAGGAGGAAGATCCGATGCGGCAGCGGCGGCAGGCTCGAATAAGAGGAGGAGAACACGCAGCCTCGTTTTAGACGTAGCGAACCGTGATGACTTCGTACTCGCGCTCGCCGCCAGGGGCCAGCACGATCGCCACATCGCCCTCGAACTTGCCGATCAGCGCACGCGCGATCGGCGAGCTGACGGAAATCTTGCCGCTGTCCAGGTCGGCCTCGTCGTCGCCGACGATCTGGTAGCTCACGGGCTTGCCCGATTCCAGGTCTTCAAGGTCGACGGTGGCGCCAAACACGATGCGGCCGTCGGTATCGAGCTGGGTCGGGTCGATGACCTGCGCCGCCGACAGCTTGGACTCCACTTCGATGATCCGGCCTTCGATAAAGGCCTGCTTTTCCTTTGCGGCGTCGTACTCGGCGTTCTCGGAGAGGTCGCCTTGCGCACGTGCTTCGGAAATGGCGTTGATCACCGCGGGACGTTCGACGGCCTTCAGGCGCTGCAGTTCCTCTTTGAGCAGCTCTGCGCCGCGCCTGGTAATCGGAATCGTGCTCATGTCTTCGTTCTGCAAAAAAATGAGCCGCAGCGGAGCTGGAACCATGCACCGGCATCGCTGCCCGGGGCACTTCCGCTCAACCGCGGCCTTTCAGGTTGTCAGGTTGGATCGATCACATGGCCGCACGCTTGCCCGGCCACTGGGTCGACGAAATGCTGTTAGTTTAGGCCAAGACGGCCGCCCGCAGCAACTGCGGACGGCCCTGGGGCCCAGGGCGACCTTCAGCCCAGCGAGGCGTGCAGGCTCTGCAGGTCGTAGACCTCCAGGCTCTGCATGTGCTTGAGGCCTTCCACCGCGGCGCGCGCGCCGGCGATGGTGGTGTAGTACGGCACCCGGTTGGCCAGGGCCGAGATCCGGATCGAGCGCGAATCGGCGATGGCGGTGCGGGTTTCGTCCACGGTGGTGAACACCAGCGCCAGCTCGCCGTTCTTGATCATGTCGACGATATGCGGGCGGCCGTCCTTCACCTTGTTGACCACGCGCACCGGGATGCCGGCGGCTTCGATGGCCGAGGCGGTGCCGCGGGTGGCGACAATCGGGTAGCCCATGTCGTGCAGCATGCGCGCCACGCCAACCGCGTGCGGCTTGTCGCTGTCCTTGACGGTCAGCAGCACGGTGCCCTTCTCCGGCAGGCGCGAGCCCGCGGCCAGCTGGCTCTTGAAGAGCGCTTCGCCGAAGGTCTTGCCCACGCCCATCACCTCGCCGGTGGAGCGCATCTCAGGTCCGAGCACCGGGTCGACGCCGGGGAACTTGTTGAAGGGGAACACCGCTTCCTTGACGCTGAAGTACGGGGGCACCACTTCATCGAACACGCCTTGCGAGTCGAGCGTCTGGCCCGCCATGCAACGCGCGGCGATCTTGGCCAGCGACAGGCCGGTGGCCTTGGACACGTACGGCACGGTACGCGAAGCGCGCGGGTTCACTTCCAGCACGTAGACGACATCTTCGCCATTCACTTGCTGGATGGCGAACTGCACGTTCATCAGGCCGATCACGTTCAGGGCGCGAGCCATGGCGGCGGTCTGGCGCTTGAGCTCGTCCACGGTGGCTTGCGCCAGCGAGTACGGCGGCAGCGAGCAGGCGGAGTCGCCCGAGTGCACGCCGGCTTGCTCGATGTGCTCCATCACGCCGCCGATAAACACGCGCTGGCCGTCGCACAGGGCGTCGACGTCGCACTCGATGGCGTCGTTCAGGAAGCGATCCAGCAGCACCGGGGAATCGTGCGAGACCTTGACGGCCTCGCGCATATAGCGCTCGAGGTCGCGCGGCTCATGCACGATTTCCATCGCGCGGCCACCCAGCACGTACGACGGGCGCACCACCAGCGGGTAACCGATCTCGGTGGCCAGGCGCAGTGCTTCGTCCTCGGCACGCGCGGTGCGGTTGGGCGGCTGGCGCAGGCCCAGCTCATGCAGCAGCTTCTGGAAACGCTCGCGGTCTTCCGCGGCGTCGATCATGTCCGGGCTGGTGCCGATGATGGGCACGCCGTTGGCTTCCAGGTCCAGCGCCAGCTTCAGCGGGGTCTGGCCGCCGTACTGCACGATCACGCCGACGGGCTTCTCTTTGTCGACGATTTCCAGCACGTCTTCCAGCGTCAGCGGCTCGAAGTAGAGACGGTCCGAGGTGTCGTAGTCGGTCGACACGGTTTCCGGGTTGCAGTTGACCATGATGGTCTCGTACCCGTCTTCGCGCAGCGCCAGCGCGGCATGCACGCAGCAGTAGTCGAACTCGATGCCCTGGCCGATCCGGTTCGGGCCGCCGCCCAGCACCATGATCTTGCGATTGGTGGTGGGGTCGGCTTCGCACTCGCCATGCTCGGCTTCATACGTGCCGTACATGTAGGCGGTGTTGGTGGCGAACTCGGCAGCGCAGGTGTCCACGCGCTTGTACACCGGGCGCACGCCGGCGGCATGGCGCGCGGCGCGCACGGCTGCGGGCTCGGCGCCCATCAGCTTGGCCAGGCGGCGGTCCGAGAAGCCCTTTTGCTTCAGGTGGCGCAGCTCGGCGGCCGACAGGCTGTCCAGCTTGCGTGCCTTGACCAGGGTCTCGGTCTTGACGATGTCTTCGATCTGGGCCAGGAACCACGGGTCGATCGCGGTCTCGGCGTGCACTTCTTCCAGCGACATGCCGATACGGAAGGCGTCGCCCACGTACCAGATGCGGTCCGGGCCGGCTTCACCGATTTCCTCGACGATCTCGTCGCGGTCGGTGGACTTGTCGTCCAGTCCGTCCACGCCGACTTCCAGGCCGCGCAGGGCCTTCTGGAACGATTCCTGGAAGGTGCGGCCCATGGCCATCACTTCACCCACGGACTTCATCTGGGTGGTCAGGTGGCTGTCGGCCTGGGGGAATTTCTCGAAGGCGAAACGCGGCACCTTGGTGACCACGTAGTCGATCGACGGCTCGAACGAGGCCGGGGTCGCACCGCCGGTAATCTCGTTCTTCAGCTCATCCAGCGTGTAGCCCACCGCCAGCTTGGCGGCGACCTTGGCGATCGGGAAGCCAGTGGCCTTGGAGGCCAGCGCCGACGAACGCGACACGCGCGGGTTCATCTCGATCACGATCATGCGGCCGTCGGCCGGGTTGATCGAGAACTGCACGTTGGAGCCGCCGGTATCGACGCCGATCTCGCGCAGCACCGCCAGCGAGGCGTTACGCAGGATCTGGTATTCCTTGTCGGTCAGGGTCTGGGCTGGCGCCACCGTGATGGAGTCACCGGTGTGGATGCCCATCGGGTCCAGGTTCTCGATCGAGCAGATGATGATGCAGTTGTCCTTCTTGTCGCGGACCACTTCCATCTCATACTCTTTCCAGCCCAGCAGCGATTCTTCGATCAGCAGCTCGCGGGTCGGCGAGAGATCCAGGCCGCGCTTGCAGATTTCCTCGAATTCTTCGCGGTTGTAGGCAATGCCGCCGCCGGAGCCGCCCAGCGTGAAGGACGGGCGGATCACGATCGGGTAGCCGCCGGTCGCGGTTTCCTTGGCGATCTGCGTCTGCACGGCCAGCGCTTCTTCCATCGAGTGGGCGATGCCGGACTTGGCCGAGCCCAGGCCGATCTTGGTCATCGCTTCCTTGAACTTCTGGCGATCCTCGGCCTTGTCGATGGCTTCCGGCGACGCGCCAATCAGCTCGACGTTGTACTTTGCCAGCACGCCATGGCGATGCAGGTCCAGCGCGCAGTTCAGCGCGGTCTGGCCGCCCATGGTCGGCAGGATGGCGTCGGGACGCTCTTTTTCAATGATGCGCTCGACCACTTCCCAGGTAATCGGCTCGATGTAGGTCACATCGGCCGTGTTGGGATCGGTCATGATCGTGGCCGGGTTGGAATTCACCAGCACGACCTTGAAACCTTCCTCGCGCAGCGCCTTGCAGGCCTGGGCGCCGGAATAGTCGAACTCGCACGCCTGCCCGATGATGATGGGGCCGGCGCCGATGATCAGGATGCTCTTTATGTCTGTGCGCTTTGGCATTGCACGCTCTCATTATTGGCCGGCCCGCACGATCGCGCGGGCCGCACCGGATATCAGGATTCGATTCAGTTCAGGGTGGCCGTCGCCAGCTTGGCGCCGAAGCCGATGAACATGGCGCCTACCCCGCTCGCCATGCCCGCCGACAGGCGTCGGCGGCGGCGAAACGCTTCGGCCAGCCTGGCGCCCACGAAGATGATCGCGGTCAGGTAGGCGAAACTGCACAACTGGCACACCAGCCCCAGCGCGACAAACGACAGCGCCGGATAGCCGAACTGCGGATCGACGAACTGGATGAAGAAGGAGATGAAGAACAGGATGGCCTTGGGGTTGAGCAGGCTCACCACCAGCGCCTTACGGAATGGGCTGACGTCGCGGTCCACGGGCGCCTGCGCCTGCGCCGCCCCGCCATCGCTGCCCCGGCTCGTCCAGGCGCGCACGGCACCGCGCAGCATCTGGAAACCGATCCAGCCCAGATAAGCGGCACCGATGTACTTCACCACGTAGAACAAGGCCGGGCTGGCCTTGAGCAGCGAGGCCACCCCCGCCGCCGACAGCACCATCAGGATGGCGTCCCCCAGGAACACCCCGCAGGCCCCCTTGTAGCCCTCGCGCACGCCGCGCTGCGCGGCCACCGATAGCACATACATCGAGTTCGGCCCCGGCAGCAGCACGATGAAAATCGTGCCGAGCACAAAGGTCCAGAAATCGGTAATGCCCAGCGCGGTATGCATGAAGGCGTTCATCGGGTCGTCCTGCGGTCTGCTTTATCTGCTTGGTTTGCTTGTCTACGTCACTTCTCGTCTTGGCTTCGCTGCGATTACTGGCGTGCGTCCGCCATCATCTTGGTGAAGCGGTCGAACAGGTAAGCCACGTCGTTCGGGCCCGGCGAGGCTTCCGGGTGGCCCTGGAAGCAGAAGGCGGGCTTGTCGGTCAGCGCGAAACCCTGCAGCGAGCCGTCGAACAGCGACACGTGGGTGGTGCGCACGTTGGCAGGCAGGGTATCGGCGTCCACCGCGAAACCGTGGTTCTGCGAAGTGATCACCACGCGGCCGTCGTCGAGGTCCTTCACCGGATGGTTCGCGCCATGGTGGCCGAACTTCATCTTCAGCGTCTTGGCGCCAACTGCCAGCGCCATGATCTGGTGACCCAGGCAAATGCCGAAGGTGGGGATGCCACGCTCGATGAACTCGCGGGTGGCGCGGATCGCGTAATCGCAAGGCTCGGGGTCGCCGGGGCCGTTCGACAGGAAGATGCCGTCCGGGTTGAGCGCGAGCGCGTCGGCAGCGCTGGCTTGCGCCGGCAGCACCGTCACCTTGCAGCCACGTTCAGCCAGCATGCGCAGGATGTTGAACTTGACGCCGTAGTCAAAGGCCACCACGTGGAAACGCGGCGACTCCAGCTTGCCGTAGCCGCTGCCCAGCGCCCATTCGGTCTGGTTCCACGCGTACGGTTCCTTGACCGACACCACCTTGGCCAGGTCCATGCCGGCCAGGCCGGGGAAGGAGCGCGCCAGGTCGATGGCCTTCTGCACATTGTCCTCGCCAGCCAGGATGCAGCCGTTCTGCGCACCCTTCTCGCGCAGGATACGGGTCAGCTTGCGGGTATCGATGCCGGCGATCGCCACCACCTTTTCCTGCTTCAGGTAGTGGCCGAGGGAATGTTCCTTGCGGAAATTGGAGGCCAGGAGCGGCAGATCCTTGATGATCAGGCCGGCGGCATGGACTTTCGTGGCTTCGACATCCTCTGCATTGACCCCGACATTACCGATATGCGGATACGTCAAGGTGACGATCTGCCGGGAATAGCTGGGGTCGGTGAGGATTTCCTGGTAACCGGTCAGAGCGGTGTTGAACACCACTTCGCCGATGGTATGGCCGGAAGCGCCAATGGAATAGCCACGAAAGACCGTGCCGTCTGCAAGCGCGAGAATGGCGGACGGAAAAGACGGTAACACGGGTAGGCTCCTGCTGGATTCACCCCGTGACCGACCTGCTCAACGCCTCTTGCCCCGTTCTGCGGCGGGGCGACCGGCAGCGCGTGGATTGTCGATTTCGTCGACTGGACGCGATGCTTGTCGCCGGGGCCGTTCGCTCGGTGCTCGATACGCCACACAAAACAATGCGGCGGAGCCAGGGCGAAATGGGGGCGGCGGAAGGTGGAATTCGGTAGGCGCTAGGGTGAGGGGTTCTGAAAGCGAAACTTTTGGATTATACCCCGCGCCACCCATTTTCTCAAGTTATCAAGGACTTGCGGACGCCTCGACCCTCCCCGATGCGCCTGGCAGCCCGCAGGCATGCCAGGCGGATGGCGTCATTCGGCAGCCGGCACGACCGCCGTCACCTCGATCTCCACCTTGGCGCGCGCCTCCACCAGATCGGCCACTTCCACCGCCGTCATGGCCGGAAAATGACGCCCGATGGTGGCGCGGTAGTGCTCGCCAATGGCGCGGTAGGCCGCCACATACTCCACCTTGTCCTTCACATACCAGGTCATGCGCACGATGTGATCCGGACGCGCGCCGCCCTCGGCCAGCACCGCCACGATATTGCGCAGCGCCTGGCCGACCTGCTCGGCAAAGTCATCGGTCTCGAACTCGCACTGGCCGTTCCAGCCGATCTGGCCGCCGACGAAGAGCAGGCGGCTGCCCACCTGCATCTCGGTCATGGTGCCGTTAGAGTAGCCGCGCGGCGCGGCCCAGTCTGGTGGCTGGAGAATCTTCATGGTCGGTTTTCCGTAAGAAGTGATTGGGATCTTGTTTTCTGTCTGGTCGACTTCGCCCTAAGCCCCGGACGGGCGCATCGGTGCGGGCATCGGGGCATCGGGCGCCAGGAACCGCTCCATGGCCGAGCGCACTGCCTGCGGCAGCGCGCTCGGCATCATCTGCGCGGTATCCACGCATACCAGCCGCTGCGCGATCTCCACGCGCAGGTCCCCGGCTGGCCCGATAAAGCGCACCAGCAAGGAAAAGCTGCTGCGCCCCAATTGCGTCACACGCAACTCGCGCATCAACAATTCGCCCAGGCGGCTGGGCGCGACAAAGCGGGTGGACAATTCAGCCGTCGGCACACCGGCCTGCCCCGCGCCATGCATCTCGGCGAAGGACCAGCCGAGCGCCTCGCGGAACCAGTCCTCGACGAGGTCGTTGAGCATCTCGAAGTAGCGCGGGAAGAACACGATGCCGGCGGCATCGCAATCCTTGAAGCGCACCCGCACGCTGTTGCTGAAGACCTCGCTCACGGCTGCCTCGCGCCCTCGGGTGCCCCGCCCTGCTCCGCCATCTGCCGCAGGCGGAAACGCTGCAGCTTGCCGGTCTCGGTGCGCGGCAGCGCGTCGACGAAGATCACCCGGCGCGGATACTTGTACGGCGCGATCTCGGCCTTGACGTAGGCCTGCAGCGCAGCGCAGGTCTCGTCGCTGGCCGCCACGCCGGGACGCAGCACCACGTAGGCGGCAACAATCTGGCCGCGCTCGGGGTCGGGCATGGCAACCACGCCGCACTCGGCGACCGCCTCATGGCGCATCAGTGCGCTCTCCACTTCCGGTCCGGCGATGTTGTAGCCGGCCGAGACGATCATGTCGTCGGAACGCGCCTGGTAGTAGTAGTAGCCATCGGCATCGGCCTTGAACGTGTCGCCCGGCAGGTTCCAGCCGTCCTTCACGTAGCTGGCCTGGCGCGGGTCGTCCAGGTAGCGGCAGCCGGTGGGGCCGCGCACCGCCAGCCTGCCGACGGTGCCGTACGGCACCGGCTGCATCTGCTCGTCCACGATCTGCGCGACATAGCCGGGCACCACCTTGCCGATGGCGCCGGGCCGCACCTCGGCGCCCGCGCTGGAGATGAAGATGTGCATCATCTCGGTGCCGCCAATGCCGTCGGTCATCTCGATCCCGGTGGCCGCCTTCCAGCTCTGGCGCGTCGCGTCGGGCAGCGCCTCGCCGGCCGATACGCTCTTGAGCAGGCTGGAAATGTCGTACCCCTGCGCCAGCGTGGCCATCTGCCGGTAGAAGGTCGGCGCGGTGAACACGATGGTGGCGCGAAAGGACTGGATCAGCGCCAGCAGGCTTTCGGGAGTCAGCCGCTCGGCCAGCACGGTGGAAGCCCCCACGCGCAGCGGGAAGCACAGGATGCCGCCAAGCCCGAAGGTAAAGGCCAGCGGCGGCGTGCCGCAGAAAATATCGTCCGGGCCGGGCTTGAGCACATGGCGCGGGAACAGGTCGCACATGGCGATCACGTCGCGATGGAAATGCACCGTGCCCTTGGGCTGTCCGGTAGTGCCGCTGGTGAAGGCAATCAGGCAGATGTCGTCAGCCGCGGTATCGCAGGCCTCGAAGCTCTCGGGCTTGCCCGCCATGGCAGCTTCCACCGAGCCGGCGCCGCTGCCGTTGAAGTACAGCGCCTGCGTCAGGCTCGGGCAATGGTGCTCGCCACCTGGATCGAGGTTGGCCTCCAGTTCCTCGCGCAGGCGTTCGTCGCACAGCGCGGCGCTGACTGCCGCGCGGTCGATCACCTGCTTGAGTTCCTTGGCGCGCAGCAGTGGCATGGTCGGCACCGCGATCAGGCCAGCCTTGACCACGGCCAGCCAGCACGCCGCCATCATCAGGTTGTTGGGGCCGCGCAGCAGCACCCGATTGCCCGGGACCAGCTTCATGTCGCCGGTCAGCACATGAGCGATGCGGTTGGACAGCGCAGCCAGTTCGGCATAGCTGACGGTGCGGTGCGCGCCGTCCTGCTCATGGCGGATGGCCACGCGATCGCCGCGCCCCTCGCGCACATGGCGCTCGACCAGCTCCAGCGCGCAGTTCATGCGCTCCGGGTACCGGGTATCGGCGTTGAACAGGAACGCCGGCCACTGCTGCGGGGGCGGCAGGCGGTCCAGTGCAAAGGTATCGAGGTGGGCTGTGCTCGCCATGGTTGTCTCCACTTCCTTCATTCTGGTGATACTGGTCGGGGTTGTCCGCTCGCGCCGGGCACGTCAGGCGCGATGCTGCGCCAGCGTTTCGCGCGCGATGATCAGCTTCTGCACTTCGGTGGCGCCCTCGTAGATCCGCAGCGAACGGATCTCGCGATACAGGCTTTCGACGCGCGTGCCGACCTTGACGCCAAGGCCGCCGAACATCTGCACGGCGCGGTCGATCACCTGCTGCGCGTTCTCGGTGGCGACCATCTTGGCCATCGCCGCTTCACGCGTGGTCCGCACGCCGGCCACGTCGCGCAGCCACGCGGCGCGGTAGGTCAGCAGCGCTGCCGAGTCGATGGCGGTGGCCATGTCGCCGATGGCGGCCTGCGTCAGTTGCAGGTCCGCCAGCACGCCGCCGAACATCGGCCGCGCGGTGGCGCGCGCCAGCGCTTCGTCGAGCGCGGCGCGGCCGAAGCCCAGCGACGCGGCGGCCACCGAGGCGCGGAAGATGTCCAGCGTCATCATGGCCACCTTGAAGCCCTGCCCTGCCTCGCCCAGCCTTGCGGCTTTGGGCACGCGGCAGTTCTCGAAGCGCAGCGTGGCAAGCGGGTGCGGTGCCATCACGTCGATCCGCTCGGCGATGGTCAGGCCCGGCGTGTCCGCATCCACGACGAACGCGGAGATGCCACGCGCGCCCGGCGCTTCGCCGGTGCGGGCAAAGACGCAATAGAAGTCGGCGATGCCGCCGTTGGAGATCCAGGTCTTGACGCCGTCCAGCACGTAGTGCTCGCCATCCTGCACCGCGCGGCATTGCATCGCGGCGACATCGGAACCCGCATCGGGCTCCGACAACGCGAACGCGGCAATGGCTTCGCCACGCGCCACACGCGGCAGGTAGCGTTCGCGCATGGCATCGCTGCCGGCCAGCGTAATCGCGCCGCTGCCTAGCCCTTGCATAGCGAAGGCGAAGTCGGCCAGGCCATCATGGCGGGCCAGCGTCTCGCGCAGCAGGCACAGTGAGCGCGAGTCGAGCGTATCGAGCGCGCCGCCGTAGGCCGCTGGCACGCAGTAGCGCAGCCAGCCGGCCGCGCCGAGCTGGCGCACCAGCGCACGGCAAGCCGCATCGGTATCGCTGTGGTCGACCTTGAGCGAGGCCGTGGCCCACGCATCGAGCCGTTGCTCCAGTTCGCGGTGCGCGTCGTCGAAGAACGGCAGGGCGAGATAACTTTTGTCGGACATGGCGTGCGTTTCCTCTGCTAATCAGCTGATCGTTCAGTCGCCTTCGAACACGGGACGCGCCTTGGCCACGAACGCGTCATAGGCGCGGCGGAAGTCCCGGGTCTGCATGCAGATGGCCTGCGCCTCGGCCTCGGCCTCGATAGCTTCGTCCAGCCCCATATTCCACTCCTGGTGGAGCAGCTTCTTGGTCACGCCGTGGGCGAAGGTCGGTCCGGCGGCGATTTGCGCCGCCAGCGCCTGCGCCTCGGCCAGCACGACGTCGGGCGCATGCAGCGCGTTGAAGAAGCCCCACTGCAGCCCTTGCTCCGCATTCATCGCGCGGCCGGTATAAAGCAGTTCGCTCGCACGGCCCTGCCCGATCACGCGCGGCAGCAGCGAGCAAGCTCCCATGTCGGCGCCGGCCAGGCCCACCCGCACGAACAGGAAGGCCGTCTTGGCCTGCGCCGTGCCCAGGCGCATATCGGAGGCCAGCGCCATCATCGCGCCGGCACCGGCGCAGATGCCGTCGACGGCGCTGACGATTGGCTGCGGGCAGGCCCGCATGGCCTTGATCAGGTCGCCGGTCATGCGCGTGAACTCCAGCAGCTCGGGCATGGTCATGCGCGTGAGCGGCCCGATGATTTCGTGCACGTCGCCGCCCGAGCAGAAGTTGCCGCCGGCGCCGGTGATGACCACCGTCTTGATGTCGGTGGCGTAGCACAGGCCGCGGAACAGGTCGCGCAGCTCGGCGTAGGAGTCGAACGTGAGCGGGTTCTTGCGCTCGGGGCGGTTCAGCGTCACGGTGCCGACCTTGCCGTCGGCCGAGACCGACCACAGGAAGTGCTGCGGCTGATACCCGGCGAAGCTGCGCTTGTGGTGGCGCATGTCCAGTGCTATTTCGCTCATCTCGTTTCTCGCTTGTTCGTTCTGATTCTGGTTGACTTGCATGCGTCGGGGATCAACCCGCCATGACCTCGCCGCCGGCCACGGCGATCGACTGGCCCGTGATGGCGCTGGCCGATGGCTGGCACAGCCACGCCACCGCATCCGCCACCTCGTCGGGCTGCACCAGCCGCCCCTGCGGATTGCCCTTGGCCAGCTCGGCGCGGGCCTGCGCCTCGGTGCGGCCGGTCTTGCGCACGATATTGGCGACGGCGTCGCGCACGATGTCGGTTTCCGTATAGCCCGGGCAGACCGCATTGACGGTGACGCCGCTGCTCGCCGTTTCCAGCGCCAGCGCGCGGGTCAGGCCGATCACGCCGTGCTTGGCCGCGCAATAGGCGCTCACATAACCATAGCCAACCAGCCCGGCCGTGCTGGCCACGTTGACGATGCGGCCCCAGCCATTGGCCAGCATGTGCGGCAGCGCGGCCTGCGTGCAGACAAAGGTCCCGGTGAGGTTGACCGCGAGCATGGATTGCCACAGCGCGAGATCGGTCTTGCCGAACGGCGCACTGCGCGCCTGGCCGGCATTGTTGATCAGCAGGTCGATGGGCCCAGCGCGGCCGGCGGCTTCGGCAAAGGCCGCCGCCACGCTGTCAGCCTGGGAGATGTCCGCCGTCACCGTGCACAACACGGCAGGCGACACCACGGCCTCGGCCAGCGTATCGGCGGTGGCCGCCAGCGTGGCCGCGTCGCGGCCCAGCAAGGTCACGCTAGCGCCGTGCGAGAGCAGGCGGCGCGCAATGGCAGCGCCGATGCCGCGCCCGCCGCCCGTGACCAGCGCGTGCCGGCCTTGCAGGGAAAGATGCGCGTTCATGCTCAGTGATCCTCCGGCTGGCGGGCTTGCTGCGCTTGTTGTGCCGCTCGCTCCAGATTGGTTTCGAGCTGACGCTTGCCGGCCTGGTATTGCTTGGGCCATGCCAGGTCGCGATGTCCCAGCCGCGCCGCCTCATGAATGGTCCAGGCGGGATCCGCCAGGTGCGGACGCGCAATCGCGCACAGGTCCGCACGGCCGGCGGCGATGATGCTGTCGACGTGGTCCGCCTCGAAGATCGCGCCGACGGCAATCGTGGCGATGCCGGCTTCGTTGCGGATACGGTCGGCAAACGGCGTCTGGTACATGCGCCCATAGACCGGCGCCTGGTCCGGGCTCACCTGCCCGGAGGAGCAGTCGATCATGTCGGCGCCGGCTGCCTTGAAGGCGCGCGCGATCTCGATCGCGTCGTCGGGCGTGATGCCGCCTTCGACCCAGTCATGGGCCGAGATCCGCACGGACATCGGGCGCTCCTGCGGCCATACGGCGCGCACGGCAGCGAAGACTTCGAGCGGGTAGCGCAGCCGCGCCGCCAGCGAGCCGCCGTATTCGTCCGTGCGCTGGTTGGTCAGCGGCGAGATAAAGCTGGAGAGCAGGTAGCCATGGGCACAGTGCAGTTCCAGCCAGTCGAACCCGGCTTCGGCAGCACGCCGCGCGCTGTCCACGAAATCATCGCGCACGGCATCCATGTCGGCGCGGCTCATCTCGCGCGGTACTTGCGACACGCCCGGCATGTACGGCAACGGCGAGGCCGACATCACCGGCCAGTTGCCGCTGGCGAGCGGATAGTCCATCTGTTCCCAGCCAAGCTGGGTCGAGCCCTTGCGTCCGGCATGGCCGATCTGCATGGCGATGCGCGCGTCGCTGTTGGCGTGCACGAAGTCGACAATGCGGCGCCAGGCGTCGCGCTGCGCGTCGTTCCACAAACCCGGGCAGCCCGGGGTGATGCGCGCATCCGGCGAGGTGCAGGTCATCTCCGCCACCACCATGCCCGCGCCGCCGAGCGCACGCGCGCCCAGGTGCGTCAGGTGGAAGTCGCCCGGCACGCCGTCCTCGCAGGAGTACATGGCCATCGGCGACACCACCACGCGGTTCTTCAAGGTGACGTTGCGCACGCGGAACGGCGTGAACATCGGCGGCACTGCGCGGGCCTGTGCCGCCTGCGCGGCGCTGGTGACATTGGCGACGTTGGCAGCCGCCTGCCCCGCCAGCCAGCGCTCGAAGCCCTCGACGTAGCCGGGATCCCGCACGCGCAGGTTCTCGTGCGAGATGCGCTGCGAGCGCGTCAGCAGCGAATAGGCGAACTGCTCCGGGGCCATGCCGGCGTAGCGCTCGACATTCTCGAACCACTCGGTGGAGTTGCGCGCGGCATTCTGGATCTTGAGTACCTCGACGCTGCGGGTGGCCTGGTAGCGCTCCAGCGCCTGCGGCAGTATATCGGCGCCGCCGGCGCCGGCATCGCGGATATTGTTGGCCAGGTCGATGGCGTCTTCCAGCGCCAGCTTGGTGCCGGAGCCGATGGAGAAATGCGCGGTATGCGCGGCGTCGCCCATCAGCACCACCGGCACGCGGCGGCCATTGGCCAGCGTATTCCAGCGCACCCAGGTGCCGCAGATCACACGGGGGAAGCGGATCCAGTTGGCGGAACCGCGCAGGTGCGTGGCGTTACTGATCAGTGCGTTGCCGTCCAGGTAGCGTGCGAACAGCCGTTCGCAATAGGCCACGCCCTCTTCCTGGCTCATCTGCTCGATGCCGGCGGCACGCCACACATCTTCGGGCGCCTCGATGATAAACGTCGACGTGTTGTCGTCGAAGCGGTAGGCATGGGCCTGGAACCAGCCGTGCTCGGTTTTTTCAAAGGCAAAGGTGAAGGCGTCGAACAGCTTGCGCGTGCCGAGCCAGACAAAGCGGCACTGGCGGGTATCGATATCGGGCTGGAAGGTCTCGGCATAGCGCCCGCGCACGCGGCTGTTGATGCCATCGGAGGCGATCACGAGGTCGGCCCGGTATTGCTGCGCCAGCGCCTGGTCGTCCGTCACGTCGGTCTCGAACACCAGGTGCACGCCGAGTGCCTCGCAGCGTGCCTGCAGGATATTGAGCAGGCGCTTGCGGCCGATGCCGATAAAGCCATGCCCGCCGGAGCGCAGGGTGCGCCCGCCGATATGGATGTCGATATCGTCCCAGTGGTTGAACGCCGCGTTGATCTGCTCCGCGCTGACCGGGTCGGCCTGCCTGAGGTTGTCCATGGTAGCGTCGGAGAACACCACGCCCCAGCCGAAGGTGTCATAGGGGCGGTTGCGTTCCACCACGTAGACCTCGTTGGATGGGTCCCGCAGCTTCATCAGCAAGCCGAAGTACAGGCCCGAGGGGCCGCCGCCAATACACAGCACTCGCATTTTTTCGTCTCCTGCGTGCCGGTCCGCCCCTTGGGATTCTGAGTTCCAGGAGAGCCGTGCGGCACATGCGATGCGCGGGAGCGCATCTAGATCATGCTTAAATATTTGATGCTTAAAATATTAGTCCGCATGCACACCCCTGGCAAGCACAATCTTTTGCGCAGTGCAGCGCCCGCCGGAGGGCGGGCGCCTCTGCCTTCAGCCTTGCATCGCCGCCTGCAGTTGCGCGAGTGCGGTGGGATCCTCAATCGTGGTCAGATCGCCCGGGTCGCGCCCTTCCGCCACCGCCTGCATGGCGCGGCGCAGCAGCTTGCCGGAGCGCGTCTTGGGCAGCACATTGACAAAGAACACGCGCGCCGGGCGCGCCACCGCGCCCAGTTGCTGGTCCACCGTTTTCATCACATCGCCCTCCAGCGCCAGCCGATCGGCCTGGGTAGCGGTACGGGCCGCGTCGCGCACGATGACAAAGGCCATTGCCACCTGGCCCTTGAGCGCATCGTGCACGCCCACCACAGCTACCTCGGCCACCGCCGGGTGCGATGAAATGCTCTCCTCGATCTCGCGCGTGCCCAGGCGGTGGCCCGCCACATTGATCACATCGTCGGTACGGCCGAGGATAAAGATATAGCCATCCTCGTCCTGCACGCCCCAGTCGAACGTGGAATAGCAGCGCCGTCCCGGCACGCTGGACCAATACGTCTTGACGAAGCGTTCGTCGTCGCCCCACACCGTGGTCATGCAGCCCGGCGGCAGCGGCCCGTCGATGGCGACCACGCCCTTCTGCCCCGGCGGGCATTCGGCGCCGGTAGCCTC
The DNA here is from genome assembly GCF_054589115.1 of Cupriavidus sp. 8B. Lineage (NCBI taxonomy): Bacteria > Pseudomonadati > Pseudomonadota > Betaproteobacteria > Burkholderiales > Burkholderiaceae > Cupriavidus > Cupriavidus sp. 8B. Next base: position 188,845 of record NZ_BAAILO010000381.1, read on the forward strand.
GTCGACGATCTTCAGGTCGTAGCCGTAGACCGGCACGCCAGGTGAGCCCAGCTTGGCCGGCAGCGGGTCGATGCCGCGCTGGATGGCAATGATCGGCCAGCCCGTCTCGGTCTGCCAATAGTTGTCCACCACCGGCTTGCCGATGCCCTGCTGGATCCAGCTCGCCGTGGGCTCGTCGAGCGGCTCGCCGGCCAGGAACAGCAGGCGCAGGCTGGACAGGTCGTAGCGCGTGAGCCAGGCGGGATCCTGCTTCTTCAGCACGCGGATGGCGGTGGGCGCGCTGAACATGATGTTGACGCGGTACTGCTCGACCAGTTGCCACAGGATGCCGCCGTCCGGGCGGATCGGCGTGCCCTCGTACATGACCGTAGACATGCCCGCCAGCAGCGGCCCGTAGACGATATAGCTGTGCCCGACCACCCAGCCGATATCGGAACTGGAGAACATGGTGTCGCCAGCCTTGCCGCAGAAGATGTAGGCCATCGAGGCCGCCAGCGCGACCGCGTAGCCGCCGGTATCGCGCTGCACGCCCTTGGGCTTGCCCGTGGTACCGGACGTGTAGAGCACATAGGACGGCTCGCTCGATTCAAGCCACACGCACGGCACGCGCGCCGCGCCCACGCGCTCGCGCCAGGCGCCATAGTCTTCATCGCGGCCGGGCATGAACGTCATCGGGGAAAGCTGGCGATCCACCAGCAACACGCGCTCCGGCTTGTGCGCGGCCAGGTTCACCGCCTCGTCCAGCAACGGCTTGTAGGGCACCACCTTGCCGGCGCGCGAGCCGGCATCCGCGCTGACGATCACGCGCGGCCGCGCATCGTCGATGCGCGCGGCCAGGCTCACCGAGGCAAAGCCGCCGAACACCACGGAATGAATGGCGCCGATGCGCGCGCAGGCCAGCATGGCAAACGCGGCCTCGGGAATCATCGGCATGTAGATCAGCACGCGGTCGCCCTTGACCACGTCCATCTGCTGCAGGATCGCGGCCATGCGGTTGACCTCGTCGTGCAGCTCGGCGTAGCTGTAGGTGCGGTGCTGGCCCGTTTCGGTCGACACGTAGATCAGGGCGGCCTGGTCCGCGCGCTCGGCCAGGTGGCGATCGACAGCGTTGTGGCAAAGGTTGGTGCGGCCGCCGACGAACCACCGGGTGAATGGCGGCCGGCTATCGTCCAGCACGGTGTCGAACGGGGTTTCCCAGTCGATGCGGCAAGCCTGTTCGGCCCAGAAGCCTTCAGGGTCGCTCAACGAGCGGGCGTGCAGGGCACGGGTAGCCGTCATGGCTTGTCTCCTCCGCTTAGATGCGGGTTGTTGGTTTGTTGCTTTGGGGATTTATTGCCGCTAGTTTGCCACCACTGCGGGTGCATGGCAGCCCACGCATGGGCTTGCCGAGGCCGGCGACCGGTTCCTGCAAGTCTGGGTACGCCGCCTTACGCAAGGCTTACCCACGATGCGCCGCACCAAGAAAAAGGGCGTGCCATTGGCACGCCCTTGATCTGGCTCAAACCCATCCCCGCTTCAGCGAGCGTGCGCCTTGGTCTTCGCCGGCCCCGCCGCCGATTTGCCAGCCGGCTTGGCGCTGGCCTTGGCTGCCGAAACGGTTGGCGCGGCCTTGGCCGACGACCTTGCCGCAACCGCGGCGCCCTTGCGCGGCGCCACCTCGACCACCACGCGCTGGCGTGGCGCGGCACGGCCCTTGGCAGACCCCCGCACCGCCTCGGCCCGCACCGGGACCGGCGCGGAAGCGCTGGGCGCCGGGTCGGGCGCGCTGGCGAAGCGGGCCGCCGAGCGCGCCGGCACCATCAGCACCAGGCTCTGCCCCGCCACCAGCTTGGTGCCGGAGAGCTTGTTCCAGGACTGCACCTGGCCAGCCGACACGCCATAGCGATGCGCAAGCGTTACCACCGTATCGCGCCGCCCAGCCCGCACCACCACGCGACGTGCGTCCGGCACATCCGGCTCCATGGCCATCGTGGCGCTTTCAGCCAGCGTGGCGCTGATGTCCTGGTTGCGATCTTCGGAGCGCGGCACTACGACGGTCGAGCCGGCCTTCAGCCGCATGCCCTTGGGAATGCGGTTGATCTCGCGAATCGTGTCCGCGTCGATATTCAGCCGCGCTGCCAGCGCCTCGATGCGCTCGCGGTTATCCACCGTCACCGCCGTCCAGCTCGACAGGCCGCCCCGGTAGGTGTTCAGGTTGTACTGGAAGCGCTCGGCGTTATCGAAAGGCAGCAGGATCTGCGGATTTGCCGCGCCCAGGATCACCGGCCGGTTGAAGGACGGGTTGAGCGCCTTGAACTCGTCGAGCGGCAGGTTGGCGAGCTTGGCCGCCAGCTTGACGTCGATGTCGCGCGAGGTGGTCACCGTGACAAAGTACGGGTGGTCGGGAATATCCGGCAGCTTCACCCCGTACACCTGGGGATTGGCGATGATGTTCTTGACCGCCTGCAGCTTGGGCACGTAGTAGCGCGTCTCGTTGGGCATGTTCAAGCTGGCGTAGTCGGTCGGCAGCCCGCGCGCCTGGTTGCGCGCGATGGCGCGCGAGACCGCGCCCTCGCCCCAGTTGTACGCCGCCAGCGCCAGTTGCCAGTCGCCGAACATGTCGTACAGCCGCGCCAGGTAATCCAGCGCCGCATCCGTCGAGGCCAGCACATCGCGCCGCTCGTCGCGGAACATGTTCTGCTTCAGGTTGTAGCTCTTGCCGGTGCTGGGAATGAACTGCCACATGCCGGCCGCCTTGGCGGTGGACTCGGCCTGCGGGTTGAATGCGCTCTCCACGAAGGGCAGCAGCGCCAGCTCCGTAGGCATCTTGCGGCGCTCCAGCTCCTCCACGATGTGATAGAGGTAGCGGCTTGAGCGCCCCACCATCCGTTCCATGTATTCCGGGCGCTGCGCGTACCACTGCGTGCGATCGTCAACCAGCGTGCCTTCCAGGTCCGGCATGCCAAAGCCGCGGCGGATGCGGTCCCAGATGTCGCTCGACGGCCCGCGCAGCCAGTCCAGGCTGTCGCGGTCCATGTTGATGACGGCTGCGCTGTTGATCGAATTGAGCGGGTCGGGCTTGGAAATCGCAGGTTTGGAAGCGGAGGCGGTCGCAGCGGCGCCATCGGCGCCATCAGGCGGGGTGGGCGTGCTGGCACACGCTGCAAGCAGCGCGGCACACGCAACTACCGCCAGTAATCGACCAATTTTCATTAAGTTCTCAAATCGTGACGCTAAAAATTTGCCTGATGCTAAGAAAAAGCGGCTTTCGCGTCAATGAAATTCTCCCTGCCGCGGCGCTGGGCCGAGGCCGGCAGGGACGTATCGGGCACGGGAAAACAGCCGTCCCGGCAAGGCGCGCCCAAGGCTGGCGGGCGCACCGAGGGCAGTCGGGCCAATCAGGATTCAGCGGAAATTATCTTTCCAGCCGCGCAGCGCGCCAAAGGCCGCCGCGTCATTGCCGGCCACCCCGCCGGCGTGGGCCGCCACCGCCTGGCGCACCGCGGGCACGCGCGAGCGCAGGAAGGGATTGACCTCGCGCTCCTGCCCGATGGTGGTCGGCACGGTCGGCGTGCCGACCGCGCGCAATGCATCCACGCGCGCCTCCCAGGCTGCCAGTTCGGCATTATCCGGCTCCACCGCGCGGGCGAACCGCACGTTGCTGCGGGTGTACTCGTGGGCGCAATACACCCGGGTGGCGCCGGGCAGCGCCGCCAGCTTGTCGAGCGAGGCCAGCATCTGCGCCGGCGAGCCCTCGAACAGGCGGCCGCAGCCGCTGGCAAACAGCGTATCGCCGCAGAACACCGCCGGGCCTGCGCCCGCCAGGTCCGCCACATACGCGACGTGGCCGGCGGTATGGCCCGGCACGTCGAGCACCTTCAGTTGCAGCGCAGGGTGCGCCACGTCCACGGTGTCACCTTCCCGCACCGCCAAAGTGCGAGCGCCGATGCGTTCACCGGCCGGTCCGATGACGGGCAACGGGGCGCCATCCGGCGCGGTGGGATGCGCCGCCAGCAACCCGGCCACCCCGCCCTGGTGATCGCCGTGGTGGTGGGTGATTACAATAGCGCCCAGCGTCAGCCCCTCGCGTGCCAGGAAGGCTTCGACCGGCGCGGCTTCGCCCGGGTCGACCACGGCGGCCCAGTGACCGTCGTGGATTGCCCAGATATAGTTATCCTGGAATGCGGGAATCGGCTCCACCTTCAACATGCGTGCTCCTATGTCCAAGCGTCCGATTATAAATTGGGAAGACTGGCTTGCCTCGCCTCCCGGGCAATACATGCTCCAGTGGGAGCAGGCACAGTACGACCGGACCGTGGTGGATATCTTCGGCTACCACGCGGTGCAGCTCGGCCTGCCGCACATCGACACCCTGCGCGAGAACCGCATGCCGTTCTCCGCACTGGCCCTTGCCCCCGGCAACGGGCCCCATGGCCCACGAGCCCAGGCCGATTCGCGCCAGTTGCTGTGCCGCTTCGACGAACTGCCGTTCGAGACGCAAAGCATCGACCTGATCACCCTGCCCCATATCCTGGAATTTTCGGAAGACCCGCACGAGGTGCTGCGCGAAGTGTCCCGCGTGCTGATGCCGGAAGGCCGGGTGGTGGTGACCTGCTTCAACCCCATGAGCCTGTGGGGCGCCCGCCAGGGCCTCAAGCGGCTCGGCGCCGACCCCTTCCTGCCCAACGACAGCCAGTCCATCGGCTTCGTGCGCATCAAGGACTGGCTCAAACTCCTGGGTTTCGATATTATCCGCGGCCGGTTCGGCTGCTATTGCCCGCCGTACCACACGGAACGCTGGCTGCAGCGCGCCGCCTTCATGGAGAAGGCCGGCGACCGCTGGTGGCCGATCTTCGGTTCAGTCTATATGATCTCGGCGGTCAAGCGCGTGCGCAATATCCGCCTGGTCGGCCCCGCCTGGAAGAGCGCCAAGGCCGCGCTGTCGCCAGTCGCCGCGCCGGTGGCGACGCCCACGGGCACCCACGGCAAATCCCCCGGCGACGAGCATTAAGCGCCATCAAGCGCTGCCGCACCCCAATCACCCCGGGTGGCCCCGCCGCATCGCGGTGCCACCCTTAGCTTAGCCAATACCCAATGGAACCCAGCGAAATCGAAGACGTCATCATCTACTCGGACGGCGCCTGCAAAGGCAACCCCGGGCGCGGCGGTTGGGGCGCCGTACTGGTCTGCGGCACCAACGAGAAAGAACTGTTCGGCGGCGAAGCCCTCACCACCAACAACCGCATGGAAATGACCGCCGTGATCGAGGCCCTGCGCGCGCTCAAGCGCCGCTGCCGGATCAAGGTCTACACCGACTCGCAATACGTGCAAAAGGGCATCGGCGAATGGCTGCCGGGTTGGAAGGCACGCGGATGGAAGACCGCCGAGAAGAAACCGGTGAAGAACGCCGACCTCTGGCAGGAAATGGACAAGCTGGCCCAGCAGCACGACATTACCTGGCACTGGGTGCGTGGCCACAACGGCCACCCCGGCAACGAACGCGCCGACGCCCTCGCCAACCGCGGCGTCGACTCGCTCAAGGGATAAAGCCGGCCCATACCGACCCACACCGGCCCGACTCCCCCGCCCCACCGGTTAGAATGCCCGCCATGCGACAGATCGTTCTCGACACAGAAACCACCGGCCTGAGCGCCGCCACCGGCGACCGCCTGATTGAAATCGGCTGCGTGGAGCTGCTCAATCGCCGCCTCACGGGCAGGCATCTGCACTTCTACGTCAACCCGGAACGCGATATCGACGAAGGCGCGATCGCGGTGCACGGCATCACCGTGGACTTCCTGGCCGACAAGCCCAAGTTTGCGCAGGTGGTCAACGAGATCCGGGACTTCGTCCAGGACGCCGAACTGATCATCCACAACGCGCCCTTCGACCTTGGCTTCCTGGACATGGAGTTCAAGCTGGTCGGGTTGCCGCCGTTCCGCGAGCACGCCGGCAATGTGATCGACACCCTGCGCGAAGCCCGCCAGATGTTCCCCGGCAAGCGCAACTCGCTCGACGCCCTGTGCGACCGCCTCGGCGTCAGCAACGCCCACCGTACCCTGCACGGCGCATTGCTCGATGCGGAGCTGCTGGCCGAGGTCTACCTCGCCATGACGCGCGGCCAGAACTCGCTGGTGATCGACATGCTCGACGGCGGCGGCGCCGAGAGCGACGCAGTGGCCGCCACCGACCTCTCCCGCCTCGACCTGCCCGTGCTGATGGCCAGCGAGGAAGAAGCCACCGCCCACCTGGCGGTGCTCAAGCAGCTGGAAAAGGCGAGCGGCGGCAAGGTCGTATGGAAGGAAGCACCGCCGGCGAGCGAAGCGGCATAAACGGCATAGGCGGCATAAGCCGACCGAAAGTAGCCCGATGGGATTTTTTGCAGAAATTTCCAGGAAGGGCTTTACAAGATACAACGGCGCTGACATAATCTTGTTTCTCTGCAGCACGGCAGCAACAGCGCAGCAGCAGGGGTGGTTAGCTCAGCGGTAGAGCACTGCCTTCACACGGCAGGGGTCACAGGTTCAATCCCTGTACCACCCACCAAATTAGTGGCTAGCAACTGCCTACGTTGCCAAGAAACCCAGACAGCGAAAGCTCTCTGGGTTTTTTGTTGTCTGGCGTTGGCCAACGCACGCCATCGATACCCAACATCCCTGCCCTGGCACAGAGCGAGATCCGGTGGCCCAGGCTGGGGGGCCGGCTCAGCCAATCATTTGCCCAGCCATTGCGGGAAATACTGCGTTACATCTCCACTCGGGCAAGGCGTCATCCCGCCCCGTTTCCCTGGCGTTAGTTGGACATGTTCGGCACTAGCCGCCGGACATCATCAACCAAGGGGAGCGTCGCAATGTTTGCTAAGAAGATTCTGGGTAGCGTGGCAGTCGCGGTTTTTGCAGCCAGCCTCGCTGGAGGCGCAATGGCCAACGAGAAGGATTCGCGCTGGGAAAGAAACCATCCCCGCCGCGAGCAGGTCAATAACCGCCTCGCCAACCAAAACAAGCGCATCCACCAGGAGGTCAAGGAAGGCGAGCTGACCCACCGCCAGGCCGCCGCGCTGCACCATCGAGATGGTCAGATCCGCCAGGAAGAACGCATCATGGCAAGCCAGAATGGCGGGCATATCACGCAGCAGGAACAGCGAACGCTCAACCACCAGGAAAATGCAGTCAGCAGGAAAATCGGTCAATGACTGGTGCCTTGCTGGAATAGGCAGAAGGGGCTTCGGCCCCTTTTGCTTCCTTTTGCTTCCTTTTGCCTCATTTGGCGCTGACTACGCCTTGTATCCTGGCAGGCCGACAGCCAGTTTGCCTTTTGCTAGCGTGAGGGCTCGCTGGACCGCCGCGTGGAAGTCAGCGCTCAGGTCTTCGACGGCGATGGAGCGGCGAAAGAAGTCCGCCCACACGAACTCCGCAAAGGCGGTGGGCGTCTTGGTATAGCCACCAGCGTCTCGCACATACCCGGCCAGCGACCGATACGGATCGTCGACCAGTTTCTCCAGGTGATTGGGAACCGCAGCGTAGTAGTGCCTCACGCCGTGTTCGTCCAGGGGATGAACCCATAGGTTCTTGTCCATCTCTGCCCAGAAATCGTCCTGCGCGCAAGCCGACAGATCCGCCTCCACGGTGAAAAAGCCGGTGGTGACGCCAGCTTCCAGGGCAGCCCGCCCAAGATGATGGTGATCGGTGATGTAAAGCTTGCCGCCTGGCCCGCTCACCGCCGGGATAGGGTGGGCCTGCAGGAATTCGCGCTGCTCGGCAGGCTTTAGCGAGGCCAGGTGTTTCTTCTTGTCCTGTACTTCGATCATGCCGACCGTTAGCTGCGTCGGGTGGAGTTGATGAATCAAGGATTCGCGCACAGTTGGCATGTTGCCCTCCTCGTCATTTTTCTGCACAAGACAAGATTAGCAGGCATATCGCCCACAATCGGAAAGAATAAGGGATGGGTGCCCGCAAGGCAGTCAAGCCGCAGTCAAGCGGCAGTCAAGCCGGATGGGGGTTTCGCCTGGGCGTCAGGTGCGCCGGTAGGGCCGGCGGCAACGCCGGACAGGCGCCCCCCGTGCCCTAGGTTCACGAGGAAAGATTGTCCGGATTGCGAACGTGTACACCCCGACGATCAGCAGGGCAACGATAAGCAGGGTGAGGAACGGCATGACGGGCTCCGATGGGGCCTGCTCCAACGCTTATCGACCATGGCCGCCACCATGACCACCACCTTCATGACCGCCGCCATGCCCCTCGCCGTGCCCCTCGCCGTGCCCCTCGCCATGCCCGCCACCGTGGCCGCCATGATCACCATGGCCTTCATGGCCTCCATGGCCTTCGCCGCCACGACCGTGGTGACCTTCACCGCCGTGACCACCGCCATGGAAGAACACGGCACCGCCCCCATAAAATCCAGGCCACCAGTCGTAGTCGTAGTAGGGGCCATAGGGGTAAGCGGGATAGTAAGCGCCGTAAGGATAAGTGTCTTCGGCCGGATAGCCGTAGCCATAGCCGTCATAAGCAGGCACTGCCGCGCACCCGGCCAGCGCTATGGCCGCACCGATTGTGAGGCTTCTGATACATGTGCTCATCGCCAATTCCTGACGCGTTCGTGTAGTTAGACACGAATTTCCAGTGCACATTCCAGGTCCCTGCCCGGTTCAATGCCGGATTGGCTCGGCACGCGCAAGGCGCGGCGCTTGCCCGTTACTCCCAGGCGTCCAGCCGATGGCACTGGTCAGGCCAGCGCCCTACAAATTAACCACCACTCCACCTTCCGACGGCCGATAGTCGAGCAAGCGGGAGAGCTCTCCCGCAGCACTCCTCACCTGCTCCACCATGCCATCGAGCCGCTCCGGATCGATCCGCGAAGCCGGGATCGTGGCGCCGAGCGCCGCCACTACCTTGCCGCTGCGGTCACGCACCGGCGCGGCGATGGTCGAGATGCTGGTTTCGAAGAAGCCTTCCTGCAGCACGTAGCCACGCTGGCGGTCGCGCTGGACCATGTCGAACAACGCTTCAACGGTCTTGGGTGTGCTCTCCGAGAAGACTTCCAGCTGCGGCTCGGGATAGAGTTCGCGCAGTTCGGCCAGCGTCAGGTCTTCAAGCAGCACGCGGCCTAGCACGGTGGCGTGCGCCGGCAGGCGGGTGCCGACGTTGACCGAGCTGGCGAACGGCGTCGGCGCCACGGACTTGGCCACGTAGACGATGGAGCGGCCGTCCCGCACCACCAGGTTGCACGGGTAGTTGATTGCGTCGCGCAGCCGGTCCAGCAGCGGCCGGCCGAGTTCGGTCAGCTCCAGCGAGGCGAGGTAGTCGAAGCCAAGGCGCAGTACCGCCATGCCAAGCCGGAATTCGCGGCCGCCATCGGTGCGCTCGACAAAGCCCATCATCTCCAGCGTGGTCAGCAGGCGAAACACGGTTGAGCGCGGGACCTGCAGCCGGCGTGCCAGTTCGGCGGCCGACAGGGTCCGCTCGTTGCGGCTGAACTCGCCCAGCAGGCGCAGGCCGCGTTCAAGCCCCGGCACGATGTACTTGTCCTGGAGATCGGTAGGCTCGAGGGCATCTGTCATGGTGATATCTCTGCGAATGAGTGCTTTGGCTTGCTATATGGTAACGGCTTTGGCTTCGGCCCTACCCTGCGGCCCGTCCGGTGCGCATGGCGCACCTTGCATCCCGAAGCGCCGCCCGCGACTGTCCGATATAACACGCCCTGCGACTATCCTCCAGCACTTCCATCACCGAAGCCGTGCATGCTCACTTCAGATAGTCGCGCAGCCAGGCCGCGCACTCGCCCGCGTGCTGTGCCGGCCAGCGCACGGTAATGGTGGCATTGGGCTGGCGCACTTCGATGCAGATATCCGTGAGCGGGCCCCTGTCCAGGGCGGCCGCGGGCGCGAACAAGCGCGACCACCAGCCTGCGCTGCGATTCGGGCTGGCTTGCACGGCGTGAGCCGGGATGACGGCCGGGCGAGCGGGAGTCGCCTCGATGGCGGGAGCGGGCGCAGCGGCCGCCGCCTCTGCCGCCGCCTCTGCCGCCGCCTCTGCCGCCGCCTCTGCCACCGTTTCCGCCACGGCGGGCGCTGCGGCCTGCGCCGCCTCGGCAGGCGCCACCAGCCGCGCCGACAGATTCGTACCGAACTCCTCCCACATCCGGTCCGCCTTGGTCTTCATCACGCTCAGGCCGAACGTGCCAAGGCGGCCCAGCACATCCACGTTGATCTTCATGCGCAGCTCGGTCTGGCCGTCCGGCAGCCCGGTCAGGAAAATCTCGCTGGACTGCTTGAGCGAACTGGCCACGGAGGCATCCCCGCCCGTGCCTTCGCTGCGCAGGTAGTTGGGCGCGCGCATCTCCACGATATGGGTCTTGATCTTGAAGCGCGCGCTGACAAAGGCGATCTTGACCTGGATGTGCGAGATGTACTCCACATCGCTGACCACTTCGATCGACTGCATGCCCGGCACGCAGCCGCCCATCACGTTGGGATCGAGCAGCAGTGCCCACACTTGCGCCGGCGCTGCGCCGACGACCAGGGTTTTTTCAATTTCCACGCATCTTCTCCGCGGCGCACAGAATGGATTCGACAATGCCGACGTAACCGGTGCAGCGGCACAGGTTGCCGTTCAGGCCGGCACGGACTTCCTCTTCCGTAGGGTTGGGGTTGTGCGCCAGCATGGCGCAGGAGGTCATCAGGAAGCCTGGGGTGCAGTAGCCGCACTGCAGGCCGCCGCACTCCATGAAACTCTGCTGCAGCGGGTGCAGCTCGCCACCGGCGCCGAGGCCTTCGACGGTGGTGACGTCGCGCCCGCGCACCTGCACGGCCAGCATCAGGCAGGACTTCACGACTTCGCCGTCCACCAGCACGGAGCAGGCGCCGCAGATGCCGGTCTCGCAGCCGCGCTTGGTGCCGGTCAGGTTCAGGTCGTCGCGCAGCAGGTCCGACAGCAGGCGCCGCGCGGGCGCTTCCACGCTGTGCGCTTCGCCGTTGACGGTGAGTTCGATGTTGATCTTTTGCATGGGAATTCCTTAGTCCGCTGCCAGCCCGAACAGCGTGGCAATGCTTCGCCGCGCCACGGCCCTGACCATCTCGCGGCGATAGTCCGCGTTGCCGCGCATGTCGGAAACGGGGTCGATGTCGGCGGCGACGATGTCCGCGGCTTCAGCCGCCACATCCGGCGTGACGGCCTTGCCCGCGAGGAACGCTTCGGCACGCCGCAGGCGCGCCGGAATCGGCGTGGATGCGCCGACCGCAAGACGCGCCTCGATACATGTGACGCCAGCCCTGCGCGCCAGCAGCGCCACGCTGGCCAGCGGACGGTGCTCGGCGGCCGTGCGCAGGAAACGCGCGTAGTGGCCAACCGCATCCGGCGCCGGCGCGGGAATGCGGATCTCGGTCACGATCTCATCGGGGTCGAGCGCCGTGGTGTAGTAGTCGACCAGGAACGCTTCCATCTCCAGCACGCGCTCGCCGTTCCTGCCGGCGAGCACCACCTGCGCCTGCAGCGCCATCAGGCAGCCCGGCGGATCGGTGGCCGGATCGGCATAGCAAAGATTGCCGCCGATCGTGCCCTGGTTGCGCACCTGCGGATTGGCCACGCGCCCTGCCATGCTGGCCAGCATCGGGTAATGCGCCTGCACCAGCGGCGAACGCGCCACCTGTGCATGCAAGGCCAGCGCGCCGATGCGCAAGCCGGTGCGCGGATCGAACTCGATCTTGCGCAGCGCATCGAGTTGGCCGAGCGATACCAGATGGGTGGGCGTGAGCATGCGCTGACGCATGCCGAGCATCAGCGCGGTGCCGCCGGCGATCACCCGGCACTCGTCGCCCAGGTCGGCCAGCATGCGGCTGGCTTCCTGCACCGAGCCCGGCTCCAGAAATTCGAAATTACGCATGGTGCGCCTCCTGTTCCTTGCGCTCGCGCAGCGCGGCCAGCACCTTCTCGGGCGTGATGGGCAACGAGGTGATGCGCACGCCGATGGCGTCGTAGACCGCATTGGCGATGGCAGCCGCGCCGGGCAGGATCGCGGTTTCGCTGGCACCCTTGGCGCCGTAGGGCCCGTTAGGCTCAACGGACTCGACCACATCCGTGCGCAGCGCGGGCACGGCATCGGCGGTCGGCATGGTGTAGTCGGCAAAGTTGCCGTTCAGGATGCGGCCGTCTTCGACCTGCACATGCTCGTACAGGGTCCAGCCGATCGCCTGCACGGTGGCGCCATGCGTCTGGCCGTGCACCGCCAGCGGGTTGATGGCCTTGCCGCAGTCGTCCGACACGAAGCTGTCGATCAGCGTGACCTGCCCGGTGACCGTATCCACCTCCACTTCGACGGCCTGCGCCGCGAAGGAATAGGCCGGGGCGATGTTGCCATAGTAGTTGGCATCGTGCATCACGGTGGGCGCGTCATAGGTGGCGCGCACCATCAGCCCCTCGCCGCCGTGGCGGAAGATATGCAGCCGCGCGATCTCGGCGAGCGAGGCACGCTTGGTGTCGTCGTTGCGGGCGCGGATCACGCCATCGCGCAGGTCCAGCTCGTCCTGCGGCACGCCGAGCTTTTTCGCGGCAACGTCCAGCAGCTTCTGCCGGGCCTCGCGCGCGGCGCGCATCACGGCGTTGCCAGAGATGATCGTCACGCGCGACGCCAGCGAGCCGAGGCAGAACGGCGCCACATCGGTATCCGGCGCACTCACGGTGACATGCGACAGGGGAATGCCCAGCTCCTGCGCGCAGATCTGGCTGAGCATGGTGTTGGCGCCCTGCCCCATGTCGCACTCGCTGGTGAGCAGCATGACGCGCCCATCCTCGTTGACCTTGAGCACGATGGTGGAGCCGTCCCAGTTGCCAAGCGTGCGGTTGCCGCTGACGTGCATCGCGGCGGCAATGCCGAGCCCGCGCCGGCGCGTGCCGGTTCGCCGCGAGGCATCGGCGCGGCGCGCATCCCACCGGATCGCTGCGCGCGTTTGCTCCAGGCATTCCACCAGGCCGCTGCTGCCGATTTTCCAGCCATGCACACTGGTGTCGCCGGAGCGGATGGCGTTGCGCTTGTGGACTTCGATGGGATCCATGCCGAGCATCTCGGCCAACATGGTGAGATGGCTGTTCAGCGGAAACTGCATCTGCTGGCCACCAAAGCCGCGGAACGCGCCGCGCGGCGGATTGTTGGTGTAGGCCAGCACCGCGTGGGAACGCACGTTTTCCACGCGGTGCATGTTGTCGCTGCGCATGGCGGTCACGTGCATCACGTCGCCGGCAAGGCCGGCATAGGCGCCGCACTCCGCCACGATATTGACGTCCTTGGCAACGATCATCCCCTGCGCGTCCAGGCCCATCTTGAGCCAGACCCGCGCTGGGACGCTGGAACGCGCGCCAAGGAAGTCCTCGAGCCGGTTGTTGACCAGCCGCACCGGACGGTCCAGCCGCGTGGCCAGCAGGGCGGCGATCAGGCTGTTGCTCTCCTCCACGATCTTGGCGCCAAAGCCGCCGCCGGTGACCGCCTGGATCACGCGGATGGTGGACACCGGCCGGTCCAGCGCTTCGGCCAGCCGCGCGCGCGCCAGGAACACGGATTGCGTCGAGGCCCAGACCGTCAGCCGGCCATTGCCATCCTGCGCGGCCACCGTCGCCATCGGCTCCAGGTAGCCGGGATACTGCGAATGCATGTCGTAGGTGGCCTCGTAGACCACGGCCGCGCGGGCGAAGCCGGCTTCAACGTCGCCCCGCACGATATGCATCTCGTGCGCGATGTTGCGCGTGCCCGGGTGCAGCTGCGCCGCGCCATCGGCCAGCGCCGCATCGGTGCTGAAAATGGCGGGCAGCTCTTCGTACTCCACGCGGATCAGGTCGAGCGCATCGCGCGCGGTTTCCTCGTCCACGGCGACCACCGCGACGACCTCTTCCCCCACGTGGCGGACCACGCCGGCGGCGAGAATGCGCTGCTCCTTGCGATGCGTGCCCCACAGCCGCGACGGCGAGTCCTCGCCGGTCAGCACCAGCTTGACGCCTGGCAACCCGCGCGCCGCCGCTGTGTCGATGCGAACGATGCGGGCATGCGGATACGGGCTGCGCAGCACCTTGGCATGCAGCATGCCGGCCTGCTTGATATCGCCGGCATACACGGCCCTGCCCATCACCTTCTCCCGCGCCGTCACTTGCGGCGTGGAGCTTCCCACTGTCGACGTGCTCATGCCGACCTCCTGCTAGTCTGAAAACCACTGAACACCATGAAGAAGCCGGCAGGCGTTGCCGCCGGCTTCGCGTCACTCGGCGGTGATGCCGAAATCCTTGATGACCTTGCCCAGCCGTTCGTAGTCGGAGGCATTGATCTTTTCCAGCACGCCGGGCGCGCCGCCCACCGGCACCGCGCCGAAGGTGGCCATCTTTTCGGCGATGTCGGGCATCTTGACGATGTCGTTGAGCTGTTCGTTGAGCAGCTTCACCACATCGGCCGGCGTGCCCTTGGGCGCCATGACGCCATGCCATGCGCCCACGATGACGTCCTTGTAGCCAAGCTCGGACAGCGTCGGCACGTTGGGCAGCAGCGACGAGCGCTGCGGATCGGTCACGGCCAGCGCGAGCAGCTTGCCCGTGTTGATGTACTGGGCCACCGGCCCCAGCGTCACGTAGGCAAAGTTGACGTGGCCCGCGACGACGTCGTTGACTGCGGGCGCAACGCCCCGGTAAGGCACGTGCTGGATCTTCACGCCCGCCGCCCGGTTCAGCCATTCGCCGGCGATGTGCATGGGTGAACCCGCGCCGGGGCTGGCATAGGTCAGCGGCTTGCCGGCCTTGGCCGCGGCCACCATCTCCTGCACGGTCTTGATGCCGGCGCCCGGATACGCCACCAGCAGCACGGTCTGCGTGCCGGTCTGGATGACCGGGGTGAAGCCATGCAGTGCGTCGTAGCTGGAACTGGCAGGGAGCTTCAGCACCATCGGCGCCGTCGTGAACGGGTTCGGCGTGAACAACAACGTGTAGCCGTCGGCCGGCGCGCGGCCGACCATCGCGTTGCCAACCACGCCACCCGCGCCCGGCTTGTTCTCGACGATAACGGGCTGCTTGAGGCGCACCGACAACTTCTCGGCGTACATGCGCGCCATGGAGTCCGTATCGCCGCCCGGCGGATACGCCACGACGATCGTGACCGGCTTGACGGGATAGCCGAGCGCAAAGGCGCTGCTGCCTCCCAGGGCAATCGCGGCGAGCGCTGTGGCAAGGATGTGTCGGCGGGCAAGGTTCATCTACGGCTCCTGTGGGGGCGCTCCACATCAGCGGGGAATGGCGTGGTGGGTGCGGGGTTAGGCACGGCTAAGGGACGGCAACGCATTCAATGTGCGTTTTATTAGCGAAACACTAGTTCAGAAGAGGAACACATCAATCATCCTAGATTGCGATTGTTGACTACTCAACTTACGTTAATCCCTAATTGACATCTTCATTATTTACATGAGCCACAAATGGGGGATCATGATGGGAAGGAGGCGGCACCCCGGAGTCCCTATGAGACAATCGGCTCCGCCCCCCCTGATCAGCCGCCGTCCGGCGGCATTTCTTGAAAGACATGGATCTGATGAAGCGCGCAGCCGGCACGGCAGATGACACCGGCGACACGGCAATGCCCCCGGAAACCGACTGCCCCTGGGCGGAACTGGACGAGCAAGGAAACGGGCTCGACGTCGACGACTTCCTGACGACGATGCTGAGCCAGCTGGTCAACGCCCTGCGGCGCACCGTCACGCTGCCCTACGCCGAGCAGTTCGCGCTAACGGTGCCCGAATGGCGCCTGCTGGCACTGCTGGCGCACGCGCGGCAGCTGCCCTTTGCGGAGCTGGTGCTGCAATCCACCTCGGACAAGGCGCTGGTGAGCCGCACGCTGCGGCTGCTGGAAGGCCGCGGGCTGGTGAAACTGGATGCCGAGGGCAACACCCCGCGCAAGAAGCTGATCTGCGGCATCACGCCGGCAGGCATGGCACTACATGAGCAAGTGATGCCGCTGGCCAGGAAGGGCCAGGCGGAGGTGATACGGCTGCTGGAGCCGGAGGAGCGCCGCGCGATGTACCAGGCGCTGAGGAAGCTGCACGGCCTGTGCGTGACGCCAGGGCGGAAGGACGCCATTCCGGGCGAGTAATGACGACCCGGCGGACGCTCGGTTGCGGCCAAGCCCGAGGCATTGGCCAAAGCCGCCGAACCGGCCAAATCCGTGCGCCATGACGACGGCTGTCTGCGGTGGGGAGAGGGGTGGCTTAGCCAGGAGCCACTTGAAGCGGAGCCCTCGGATTTTTCCAGCACGACGGCGTAACGAGCGCCCGCCCTCTCCCACGGCTCCTCTCGCGCAAGTGGGAGAGGAGAGCAAACCGCCGCGAATTTGCGCAGCCTCGCACCACCTCAGGCCTCGAGTTGCTCGAGCACCTTGCCCTTGGTCTCGATGCCAAGGAAGTGGATGGTCAGCGCCGCCACGAACGGCACCGCGGCCAGCGCGTAGAAGGCGCTGCTGAGATTGCCCGAGCCGATGGTGCTGGCAACCAGCGTCGGCGCGAAGATCGCCGCCAGCTTCAGCCACGCGCCCCCGAAACCGCAGCCCATGGCGCGGATGCTGGTGGGGTACAACTCCGGCGTGTACACGTAGGCGGTGATAAAGCCGCTGGCCAGGAAGCCGAGCGCCAGCGCGCAGAGGCTGGCAACGACGTACACCGACTCCGCGTGGAACACACCAGCCAGCGCCAGCGACAACGCGCACAGGATGAACGAGACGTTGATCACTGGCTTGCGGCCCACCTTGTCGACGATCATCGCGCAGACCAGCGAGCCGATCACGCCGAGCACCGATGCGCCGGCGGCCAGGTTCAGCGCCAGTTGCAGCGGTGCGTGATACACCGTCTTGTAGATCGTCGGCAGCCAGGTCGACAGGCCGTACTGGATAAAGCCGCAGGTGGCCCACAGCATCCACACCGCCAGCGTGCGTCCGATATAGGCCTTGCCCAGCAGGTCCCGGATGCGCCGGCGCGGGTGCCTGCCGGTCATCGCATCGTAGGCGGACACATCGCCCAGCGGCGCGAGCGGACCCTTGGCCCGGGACTCGAACACCGCGAGCGCGCGGTCCGCCTCGGCCAGCCGGCCCTTCTCGGCCAGCCAGCGCGGCGACTCGGGAATGGCCCGGCGCAGGATAAAGAACAGGATGACCGGGGCGCCGCCGATGAAATACATGACGGTCCAACCGAACCTCGGCACCAGCCACGCGCCGACCGCGTTGGAGATCAGCAGGCCGATCGGGAACACCACCTCGTACAGCAGCACGAAGCGCCCGCGCCCGTGGGCACGCGTCACTTCGTTGATATAGGTGGCGGCCACCGGCAGTTCACCGCCCAGGCCAAGGCCCTGCACGATGCGCAGCAAGGCAAAGATCTCGAACGAAGGCGCGAAGCCGCAGGCGATGCTCATCAAGCCGATGATGCCCGCGCTCCAGCCAATCGAGTTCAGGCGGCCGAAACGCTCGGCGAGCGCCGGAAACAGCAGCGCGCCGATCAGTTGCCCGACTGAAGGCGCCGCGATCAGGAAGCCGATCTGGCCTGGCGTGAGCGACCACATCGAGATCAGCAGCGGCAGCGTGGCAGCAATGGCAATGACGTCGAAGCCATCAAAGAACGTGGCCAGGCCGATCAGCAGCCGTGCCCTGACATGCATGCCATTGCTGGGCAGGCGCTCGATGCGGGCGATGATCTCGCCCCGGGTAGTTGCCACGGGGGCGTCGGTGGCGCGCACGCCACCGCCTGCCGTGATGTTGCTGGATGGGGTCGCCACGCCCTCGGCGTTCGCATTGGCGAACGGGGCCTCTTGTCTCTGGATCAACACGGTGTTTCTCTTCTAAAGTATCCGAGGCAGGCAGCCGCCCCGCGCTGGCGCATTGCCGGCATTACCCGCCAATGGCCACCACCGTAGGCGCCGCAGTGGATGCGGCGCGCGGTGGCGCGCTTAGAGGTCCAGGACCAGGCGCTTGCCTTTGCAGCCTGACACGCAAACCATCATGGTCTGGTTCGACTCGCGCTCGCTCTTGCTGAGCACGCCGTCGCGGTGTTCGGGAATGCCTTCCAGCACACGCGTTTCGCACGAGCCGCATACGCCTTCCTTGCAGCTGTGCTCCACGGCAATGCCCGCTTCGAGCAAGGCATCCAGCAAGGACTTGCCTGCGGGCACTTTCAGCTCGCTACCCGTGCTTGCGAGTGCCACGGTGTACTCGCCTTCCTGGACTGCCGCTACCGACGGGTCGGCGGCAAAGCGTTCGATATGCACTTCGGGGTAGCCGTGAGCGGCGCAGGCGGCTTCGAAGGCATTGAGCATCGGGCCCGGGCCGCAGCAGTAGAAGTGCGTGGTTGCCGCTTGCCCGGCCAGCAGCGCCGACAGGTCCGGCGGGCTGCCCGCCTCGTCGTCGAAGTGCATGCGCACCGCGTCGCCGTAGGCGGCCAGCTCGTCCGCGAAGGCCGCTTCCGCACGCGAACGCGCGCAGTAGAGCAATGTGAAGGAGCGCCCGAGTTCGTGCAAACGACGCGCCATGCACACGATGGGCGTGACGCCGATGCCGCCGGCCACCAGCACCGTGTGGGCCGCGCCCTCTTCCAGCGCGAAGTGGTTGCGCGGCGCCGCCACGGTGAGCGTGCTGCCCACGCGCAGTTGCTCGTGCACGTAACGCGAACCGCCGCGGCTTGCGCGGTCGAGCAGCACGCCCACCACGTAGCGGTCGCGCACTTCCGGCGCGCCGCACAGCGAGTAGCTGCGCACCAGGCCATTGCCCAGATGCAGGTCGATATGCGCGCCCGGCGCGTACTCGGGCAATGCATGCCCTTGCGGATCGCGCAGTTCCACGCTGACGATGCCGTGCGCTTCGAAACGCATGGCCTGCACGCGCAGGTTCAGGGATTGGCTGGTACTCATGGCACTTCCTTCGGTTGCTTCGTGTTGCTTCGTGTTGCTTCGTGTTGCTTCGTGTTGCTTGTCTCGCCCGTGTTGCCTGTGTTGCCTGTACTGCTACGCCGTGCTCAGCGCTTTTCCGTCAGGAACTTGCCCTGCGGGCCGCCTGCGTTCTTCTGCCGGCGCGTATTGCCATCCAGGCCGCCTTCCACCGCCCACTCGGCGAACATGGTCGGGCCCGGCTCGAAATCGCGCGGCTCCCAATCGGCATCCAGCTGGTCCTCATCGGCGTAGTACTCGATCAGGCCGCCGGCCGGATTCTTGAAGTACCAGAAATACGCCGACGAAATCGGATGCCGGCCCGGGCCGAGCTGCGTATCCCAGCCGCTGCGCGACACATGCAGGCCACCGCCGAACACCTCGTGGATGTCGCGCACGGTGAAGGCCACATGGTTCAGGCCGCTCTTGGCCTGCGGCAACTGCAGCAGGAACAGGTCGTGGTGGCCGCCATCCGGCGCGCAGCGCAGGAAGGCGCCGCGGCCCGGATAGTGGTCCGACGGCACGAAGCCCAGCTTCTCGGTATAGAAGCGCTCGGTAGCGGCCACGTCCTTGACGAAGAACACAACGTGCCCTACCTCGATCGGCGTGGCGCGTTCGTAGATCGGGCTGCGCTGGTTCAGGCGCGGCTTGTCGTTCCATGTGTTCATGGCAGCGCACTCCACCTCGACGTCGTGCTTGCGGGTCAGCTGGAAACGCACGGCCAGGCCGTTGGGATCGATGCAGCCCACGCGCTCGCCTTGCTCGCCGCGCACGCCGTGCTCACCCGCGCTGACGAAGCCCGGCTCGGCGCGGATGGCATCCGCGATTCGGTCCAGCGCGGCTTGCGTATCCACGCCCCACACCACTTCGCGCAGCGTCGGGCCGTCTTCCATCGCCGCCGGCAACGCCGGGTCGTCGGTGCGGCGCACCAGCACGCGGCAGCCGTTGAGCGTTTCGAAATCCAGCCCGGCCGCATCCTCGCGCACCAGCGTGAGGCCCCAGTCGGCAAAGAAGCGCCGGCAGGCTTCCAGGTCGTCGGCACCGTAGACGATCTCGTCGATGCCCAGAATCGTATTCATTACCCTCTCCTGCTGTGTCGCTTTTGCAGCGTCCAATGTCGTCGTACTCACTTAGTTTGCCCACGGCAGTGGTTGTTCATGCATGCCCCAATACACGCTCTTCTGCTCCATGTACTGCAGGATGCCCAGTCGTCCTTTCTCGCGCCCCAGCCCGCTGTCGCGCCAGCCGCCGAACGGCGTCGAGATCGAGAACTGCTTGTACGTATTGATCCACACATTGCCGGCCTGCACCGCACGCGCAAAGCGCCAAGCGCGCTTGTAGTCGCGCGTCCACACGCCCGCCGCCAGCGCGTACACGCTGTCGTTGGCCTGCGCGATCAGGTCGTCCTCGTCGTCGAAGGCCATCGCCACCAGCACCGGCCCGAAGATTTCCTCCTGGCATACGCGGGCGCTGTTATCCAGCCCTTCGATGATGGTTGGCGTGTAGAAGTAGCCGTTCTCGCAACCCGCCACGGTGGGGCGCACACCGCCCGTACGCAGCTGGCCGCCTTCGGACACGCCGAGCGCCACATACGATTCGATCGAGTCGCGATGCCGGTCGCTGATCAGCGGCCCCATCTGGGTGCCCTCGTCGGCCGGATCGCCCACGCGCAGGCGCGCCGCGCCCGCTGCCAGGCGGTCCATGAAAGGCTCATACAAGGATCGTGCCACGAACAGGCGCGAGCCCGCGATGCACGACTCACCCGAGGAACTGAAGATGCCGTAGAGCACGCCGTTGACGGCATGGTCCAGGTCCGCATCCTCGAACACCATGGTGGGCGACTTGCCGCCCAGCTCCAGCGACACCGGCATCATCTTGTCGGCGGCGATGTGGGCGATATGACGGCCCGTGGTGGTGCCGCCGGTAAAGGACACGCGGCGCACCAGCGGGTGCTTGGTAATGGCGTCGCCGATCACCGAGCCCTTGCCCGGCAGCACGCTGACGAGGCCCTTGGGCACGCCGGCTTCCTCGCAGATGGCCGCGAGTTCCAGCGCCATCAGCGGCGTGATCTCGGCGGGCTTGATCACCACCGCGTTGCCGGCGGCCAGCGCGGGCGCCAGCTTCTGCGCCTCGCTGGCGATGGGCGAGTTCCACGGCGTGATTGCCGCCACCACGCCCATGGCTTCGTGCACGCTCATGGTGAGGAAATCACCACGAGCGGGCGTGAGCGTCTCCTCCAGCGTTTCGCACGCCGCCGCGAAGAACTGGAAGGTGCCGGCGGCGCTGGCCACCAGCGCGCGCGTCTCGCTGATGGGCTTGCCATTGTCCAGGCGCTGGCGCTGAGCGAGCGGCTCGGCGCGCGCGCGGATCAGGTCGGCCACGCGATGCAGCACGGCAGCGCGCTCGTGCGGCTTGCGTTGTGCCCAGCCGCTGGTGAGGAACGTGCGATGCGCGCCCTGCACGGCCTCTTCCACGTCGTCCAGGCTGGCCGCGTTCAGTTCCGCGACGACCTCGCCGGTAGCCGGGTAGCGCGTGGCGTAGCGCTCGCCGCCGCCCAGGCGCCACTGGCCTGCGATACAGATGGGGAGAATCTCTTGCTTCATGATGATTACCTTGCTGCGCCTGTTGGCCTGCTTAAATCGACATGGCGTGGGCACGGTTGCCCAGCGCACGCACCACGCTGAACACTGTCAACGCAGAAGTTTTGGGATTCGCTGCCAGCGGCTTGCCGCGCATGGTCAGCTCGAAACCACCGAAGGCGCCGCGCGCTTCCACGTGGTGCACGTTTTCATCCACGCCCGGATCCGCCAGCAGCTTGACCTGCGTGTGGTCCAGCCCGAGGCCGGCCATCGACAACGTGGCCGCCACGTTGGCGTTCTTCGGGTAGAGCCGCGCCGCTTCGCGTGCGGTGCCTTCGAAGATCACCGTGGCTTCGGTCAGCGCGGCAAGGTCGAACAGCGCCTCGGCGGGCGTGTCCTTCCACGCGCCGGGCGGCTTGCGCCCGGTGTAGACCACCGAGTCCAGCCCGCCCACGCGCGCTGCCGCCAGTGCGTCGATGGCGCCGATGGCGCCGGAGAGCAACTGCACTTGCGTGCCGCCGCGCCGTGCCGCCGCCTCCAGCCGCTCGGCCAGGCCCGGCTCGGAGAGCGCGCCCACCGACACCACCATGCAGGCGATGCCTCGCTCCAGCGCCGGCACGATGTGCTCTTCCAGCGCATGGTGGCCGGCGCACTCCACCAGCAGGTCAGGCCGTCCGTCCGCCTGGCTCAGGCAGGTGGCAACCCGTGCGTGCGGCGCCAGCGCCGAGACATCATGGCGGGCCTGGTCCATCTGGGCCTCGGGCACCACCACCACGTCGAACACCACGTCCGGATCGCTCTTGAGCAACTCGAGCACACCGCGCCCGATCGCTCCGCATCCCACCATCGACACGTGCAGCATGTTGTGTCTCCCTCAGGCGGTCACGGTGCTGCGTTCGACCGCGCGTGCGGTCTTCTCAGCGTCGGCGTCGGCTTCCTTGTTGACCGGCGGGCCTGCGAACGCGGTCTTGAAGGTGCCGATGGACAGCATGTCGATCTCCAGCAGGAACGGACCGGGTTCGATGGTGGCTTCTTCCAGTGCCGCACCAACGTCCGCCAGGTTGCTGACGCGGCGATGGCGCAGCGCCAGCGATTGCGACAGTTGCGCGTAGTCCGGCGTATGCAGGTCCACGTAGTGGCGCCGTCCGCCGTACTGTGCGTCCTGGATGTTCTTGATCACGCCGTAGCCCTTGTCGTTCATCAGCACGAAGACCACGTCGGCACGCTCCTGCACGGCGGTAGCGAGCTCACCCAGGTTCAGGATGAAACCGCCGTCGCCGGCCAGGCAGAACGTCTTCTTGCCGGATGCCGTGACAGCCGCGCCCACCGCGGCGCCGATGCCCATCGCCAGGCCCTGGCCGATGCCGCCGCCCAGCGCGTGCACGCCGGCACGAGAGTCGAAAATGCGCAGCTGGCGATTGCCCCAGGTGCTGTTGGAGACGGTGACGTCGCGCACCCAGTTGAAGTTGCGGCCAACGGCGCCTTGCAGCGCTTCGACCAGCGCCGAGTACGGGCCAAGGCCGTCGATCAGGCCACCCATGGCGGTCTCATGCGCGCGGCGCAGATCAGCGGCGAAGTTCGGGTCCACCTTGAGCTTGCCTTCCAGGCGATCGGCCAGGCCGTCGAGTGCCAGCGCTGCGTCGCCGCTGGCGAAGTAGTCGCTCTGGTAGCAGCGGCCTTCGGCGGAGGCATCGGCGTCCACGCGGAACAGCGGGCGCGGCAGCTTCAGTTCGTACTTCAGCGTTTCATTGCCGCGCAGGCGCGAGCCGACCACCAGCATGGCGTCGCAGGTCTGGTAGAACTGCTCCACCGGCTTGTGCAGGTTGAAGGCACCCAGCGAGCGGGGATCGTCTTCTGCCACGATGCCGCGGCCTTGCGTGCTGGTGACCACGCCAAAGCCCAGCGCCAGCAGGCGCTTGACCTGCGCGCCGGCGTGGCGTGCGCCGCCGCCCAGCCACAGCAGCGGGCGCTTTGCCTTGGACAGGCGCTCGGCCAGTTCGTCCAGCGCATGGGCCGACGGCACATGGGTGGGAATCGCCAGCGGGCGCAGGTCGGTCGGCATCGGGATCAGCGCGGCCTGGATGTCGATGGGGATTTCCACGCTGACGGGGCCGGTCGGCGCGGTCAGCGCGGTTTGCACGGCGAGCTTGATGGTGCTCAGCGCGGTATCGGCGCTGCGGATGCGGAACGCGGCCTTCGAGATGGCCTTCAGCATGGTCAACTGATCCGGCGCCTCGTGGATGTAGGCCAGGCTCTGGTCCAGGTACGGCGTTTCGATCTGGCCGGTCAGGTGCAGCAGCGGCGTGCCGGCGGTCAGTGCTTCGACCATGGCGCCGGCGGCGTTGCCCGCAGCGGTACCAGTGCTGGTCAGGCACACGCCGAGGCCACCGGTGGTGCGGGCGCAGGCGTCGGCCATATTGGTGCCGCCGGCTTCGCCGCGCGCGGGCACGAAGCGGATCTTGCCGCGCTCGCCCATCGCGTCGAGGATAGGCATGTTGTGGATCGAGATCACGCCGAACGCAGCCTTGACGCCGCATTGTTCGAGGAAGGCGGCGATGGCGTAGCCCACCGTGACTTGTTGCTGTTCGTTACGCATGACGGGAAAGTCCTCCGGAAATATCGATATGGCTGCCCGTGGTGTACGAAGACAACGGCGAGGCAAGGAACAGGATCGCGCGTGCGGCTTCCTGCGGCAGGCCAAGACGGCCAAGTTGAATATGTTTTTGCTGCGCCAGGCGCGCGGTCCACGCGTCCCAGTCGAGGTCGCGCTCGGCTTGCGGGCGCGCTTCGAAACGGCGGCGCCACTGGCCCGACTCGACCAGGCCGAGCAGGATGCCGTTGACGCGGATGCCCTTGGGGGCGAATTCGGTAGCCAGCGAGCGCACCAGGTTATGCACGCCGGCACGCGCTGCCGACGTTGCCACCATATGCGGCTCGGGTTGCACGGCCAGCAGCGAGTTCACGCAGACGATGGCGGCGCTGTGCGAGCGCTCCAGCTGCGCAAGGAACGCACGCGTGGCATGGATCACCGAGAAAAACTTGAGCTGCAATTCTTCGAGCCATGCCGCGTCCTCGGTGTTCGCGAAGGTGGACACGCGGCCCTGCCCTGCGTTGTTGACCAGCATGTCGGCCGGGCCGAGCGCGGCCTCGCTGGCGGCGGCGAAGGCTGCCACCTGGGCGGGATCCAGCACGTCGCAGGCAGCGGCGTACAGGCGCGCATCGGGAAAGCGTGCGCGCAGGCCGCTTTCCGCTTCGCGCAGCCGCGCCTCGTTGCGCCCGCACAGCGCCACCGCGGCGCGCGACTCCAGCAGTTGTTCGACGGTGGCCAGGCCGATGCCCGAGGATCCACCCGTGACGACGGCAACCTTGCCGTCGAGTTCAATCATGGACATCGTCCTCACTCCCGATACAGGTTGACCACCTTGCCGTGCTCGCGCGGCCGGTAGTCCAGCAGGCGAGACAGCTCGCCCGCGGTGTCTCTGACTTTCTCTTCCATCATGTCCAGTTGCTCCGGATCGATGCGCGAGGCCGGGATGGTCACGCCGAGCGCGGCCACCACCTTGCAGCTGCGGTCACGCACAGGCGCCGCGATGGTCGAGATGCTGGCCTCGAAGAAGGCTTCCTGCAGCACCACGCCGCGTTCGCGGTCGCGCTGCACCATCTCGAACAGTTCTTCGACCGTGCCTGGCGTGCTGGGCGAGAACGCTTCCAGGCGCGGCTCGGGATAGAGCTGGCGCAACTCGGCCAGCGTCAGGTCCTCAAGCAGCACGCGCCCAAGCACGGTGGCGTGCGCCGGCAGGCGGGTGCCCACGGTGACCGAACTGCTGAACGGCGTGGGCGCCACCGACTTGGCCACATAGACGATCGAGCGGCCGTCGCGCACCACCAGGTTGCACGGGTAACGGATGTCGTCGCGCAACCGGTCCAGCAGCGGGCGCCCCAGCTCGGTGAGTTCCAGCGAAGCCAGGTACTCGAAGCCCAGGCGCAGCACGGCCATGCCGAGACGGTAGTCGCGCCCGCCGTCGGTGCGCTCGACAAAGCCCATCGACTCCAGCGTGGCCAGCAGGCGGAACACGGTTGAGCGCGGCACCTTGAGCCGGCGCGCCAGGTCGGCCGCCGACAGGGTACGGTCGCGCCGGCTGAACTCGGCCAGCAGGCGCAGGCCGCGTTCCAGTCCGGGCACGATGTACTTGTCCTGGGTGTCTTCCGACAGGCGTTCTTGCGTCATGAGTGGGCTCGTGTTTCAACTTGGCCGGCGCCTGGGCTGCAGCGCCGGCCGCGCGCGGTTCAGCGCTTGACCTTGGTAAGCGGATGCTCGGGCGGGTACGTCGGCGTGATCGGCTTCTTGGCGCCGAGCATCACGCACATCAGCGCGTCTTCCTCGCCGATGTTGATTTCCTCGCGGTACACGCCCGGCGGCACCGAGACCAGGTCGCGGTCGGTCAGGATGGTTTCGAATCGCTCGCCATCCTTTTCCAGGATCAGCTTGATCTTGCCGCGCATGACGAAGAAGACTTCTTCCACGTCCGTGTGCAGGTGCGACGGGCCTTCGTGGCCGGCCGGGATGATCATGGTCGAGAAGGTGAAGTTCTCGGACGGCACGGTATTGGTGTCGGTAGCCACGCCGGTGCCGCCGGTGCCGAGGTAACGCATCTGCGCACGGCGATACTTGGGATCGTAATCAGCCTGGAACTTCAGTGCGTCCCAGTCGTAGCGGCGGGTGGAGAAGCGCGCAACGCGGCTCTCCATCCACTGGTCAAAGGAAGCGCCGGACGGCTGCTCCCAGGAACGCTTGATGTTTTCTTGTTGGGAAAGATCGCTCATTTGGATTCCTTCTAGCTCAGTGCATGACGAAGCCGCCGTTGACGGCCAGCGTCTGGCCCGTCACGAAGCGGGACAGGTCGGAGAGGGCAAACAGCACGGCCCCGGAAACATCCTCGGGTAGCTGCTCGCGGGAAATCGCGCGTTGCTCGCGATAAAGGTCGCGCCTGTTCTGCGACACGTATTCGGTGGCCTCCACCAGGGTCAGCCCCGGTGCGATGGCATTGACGGTGATCTGGTCGTCGCCCAGCTCGCGCGCCAGCGAACGGGTCATGCCGATGATGGCGCTCTTGCTGGCCACATACGCCAGCAGGTTGGGCGCGCCCCACAGCGGCGTGTCGGACGCGAGGTTGATGATGGCGCCGCGGCCCGAGGCGCGCAGCGCCGGCAGGCAGGCGGTGGTCATCAGCCAGGTGCCGCGCACGTTGATGTTCATCACGCGGTCCCAGGTGGCGATGTCGATCGCGCTGGCGTCGCGGCCGCCGGAGTCGGTCACCGCGGCGTTGTTGACCAGGCCGTCCAGGCCGCCGAGCCCGGCCGCCGCGGCGGTGGCGCAAGCGCTCACCGATTCGGGGTTGCCCAGGTCGAGCACGAACGGCAGCACCTTCAGCCCACGGGCCTGCAACGCAGCCGCTTCCTCTTGCAAGCGGTCCGCGAGGATGTCGGCCATGGCGACGGCGGCGCCGGCTTCGGCAATCGCGGTGGCAAAGGCCAGGCCAAGCCCGCGCGCCGCGCCGGTCACCAGCACGCGGCGGCCGGCCAGCAGGTTGTTGCGGTCGAGCTCAGGCATGGTTAGCCACCCCGCCCGCGCCTACGGGCGTCAACATGGCGACCGGCTCGTCGGCGACTTCCTGGTCGGCACGGCGGCGCAGCAGGCGGCGCACGCGGGTGATGCCGACATCGTGCTGGTACAGCGTTTCATGCTCACGCGCATTCGGCGCCATCATTTCCAGCACCATGCGGTCCTGCTCCAGCACGTCCCAGTGCAGGCCTTCCAGGCGGTTGCGGTACAGGAAGCGCCAGACATCGCGCTCCCAGCCTTGCACGTGACGGGTGCGCCAGAAGAACACCATGCAGTGCTCCTCATCCACCGGCGTGGCGATGCCAACGATGCCAAAGGGACCGCCCGGCCCCACCTTGGCGCGATAGGGAATCGCCAGGCGCAGCCACATCGTGCCGGTCTCGCCGAACTCCACCCAGTCGAAGTTCACGCCGCGCTGGCCGGTCTTCTCGAACACCAGGCCGGTGTCGGTCTCGCGCACGGCCATCACAGCCTGCTTTTCGCCGCTGGCCATCGAGTGCGACACCGCGTGCAGGTAGGCGCCGTGCATCGGGTCCATGACGTTGTCGATGGCGTAGCGGTAGTTGCAGTCCCAGTGCGCCACGCACAGGAAATTGGTGTGCTCGTCGCTTTCCAGTTCTTCCGGCAGGCGCAGCGCATCGGCTTGCACCGGAGCGCGTTCACCGAACCACAGGAAGATGGCGCCGGCTTTTTCCTGCACCGGGTAGCTGCGCACGCAGGTCTTGCCTTCCAGCGGGCAGCTGTCCACGGCCGGCACGCTCTTGACCTGGCCATCGCCGCCCACTTCCACGCCGTGGTACCAGCATGCCACGCGATCGCCAAGGTTCCAGCCCATCGACAGGCGCGCGCCGCGGTGCGGGCAGCGATCTTCCAGCGCGTGCACCTGGCCTTCGCCATCGCGCCACAGCACGATGTTCTGGCCCAGGCGCGTGATGCCGATCGGTGCATGCGTGACCGCCCACGCGGCCGATACCGGATACCAGTAGTTATGCAGGCCGGTGTTCAGGCGCGCCTCAGCACGCGCTTGCTTGTTCGATTCCATTGTTTGCTCTCTTGCGGGTACCGGATTGGATCGCTCTTTCGAGGGGCGCCTTGTTACAGCCCTTCGCGGCGCAATCGCTTTGA
Source organism: Cupriavidus sp. 8B (assembly GCF_054589115.1). NCBI lineage: Bacteria > Pseudomonadati > Pseudomonadota > Betaproteobacteria > Burkholderiales > Burkholderiaceae > Cupriavidus > Cupriavidus sp. 8B. The sequence goes on from NZ_BAAILO010000381.1 coordinate 217,068, forward strand.
TGTTCTTGCTGCGTGCTGCCTCGTTCAGGCGCCCAGGCGGCGCATTTCGGCGAGGAAGCGCTCTTCGGTCCAGGCCTGGCCGTCCGCGCCCAGCAAGCCCGCCTGGTTGAACGAACGCACGATGTCTTCCGGGCTTTTCGCGCCGGCTTCGAAGGCGGCTTCCAGCGCATCGCCCAGCGCGTCTTCGTAGGCGGTGGGCACTGCGACGCGGGTCTGCCACACGATATTGGCCACCTTGCCGGGCTGCTCGATGTGGCCCTTGCCGGCGACATTGTTGGGAGCCGGGCGCTCCCAGGGCGCCAGATTCGGGTTGTATGCGAGGTTTTCCATTGCGTTACTCCTTTCCCTTATTGCCAACCGGCTAACCGAGCGTTTTGTTTCACCTATAAAACGCTGATTTAAATATTGAACACAGACACCACTATAGACAACGAAACTTCAAAAATTGACTGGGGTTTACCCGCTAGATACGCCGATGCCACGGGAACGTGGCACGGCGTCGGCGCGGCGGCCTGAGGCGGGTGGGTACGACGGGACAGGATAGGGAAGATTAAGCCACGGCAAGCCCGTGGCGAATCCACTGCGCGACCCGGCCGGCCTGCTCCACATAGCAGGCATGCCCGGCATCCGGCACCAGCTCGAACGGCAAGGCGAAGCGCTCCGCCAGCGCCGCGCACCCGGGCGGCGGCGTCACGACGTCCAGCGCGCCGCATCCGACCCGCACACTGACGCCCTGCCCCCGGCGCCCGAGGTAATCGTCAATGGCATCGCCGCACAGCATCGCCACCGCCTGCCGGTAGCCGTCCGGATCCAGGCGACGCATATTCCAGCGCACCCAGGCCTGCGCATCGGCGCTGGCCGCGGCGCTCAGCAGGCGGCCGGGACCCCGCTCGGCCAGGCCTTCCACGCCCACGGCCGCGAGCGCATCGAGCCGCTGGCGCGCCACATCCCGTGCCTTGCCCTCCTTGCCGGGGCCGCCGTATCCCTGCGCCGGGCTAAGCAGCAGCAACTGCGCGGGCAGCAATTCCGGCCCTGCCTCGGCCACATAGGCGGCCGCCATCAGCGCGCCGAGCGAGTGCCCCACGATCACATCGGGCCGTACGTCCAGGGCGCGCATCAGGTCCTGCAGGCGCTGTGCGTAGTCGGCAGCCTTGGGCGCCGCAATGGGCAGGGCCTGCGAACTGCCATAGCCGGGCGCGTCCCACGCAATCACGCGGGCGTGTGCCGCCAGCAGGCTTGCGCACGGCAGCCAGGAGGCCGCGCCGGAACTGATGCCATGCAGCAGCACCACCACAGGCCCGCGGCTGCCGCCGCACCGGTAAGCGAGCTGCGCGCCGTCGCGGCCGGCGGCTATGCGCCGCTCGGTGAAGCCGGTATCGAGTGCGCGAAGCATCTCGGCAGCCGGCTGGGGTACCTGCGCTTGATGGTTTTGTTCCATATATGAAACCGTAGTTTGCGAATAAAACCTAAGAAATATAGACCGCCTGAATCTGGAAATTGATCCGGGTTAACCCCCTCCGAAAAAAAATTGCGCCAGGCCCGGCTCGGCGCCGATGTCGGAGCACCGCAGATCCCCTTTTTGGCGCAGCTGCCTTGCGCAGCCGTGCGTACCAATACAGGCGCGGCTCCCCGGCATGGCGGCGCGCGCGCGCGCCCTCGCTCTTGCGCAGCAAGGTGCTGCGACAAGGTGCACAGGCGTGCCGTTCTGGTGCAGGCCACTCGTCGCTTCTCCACATCACTAGGGATTACCCACCCATGTGTTTCCCGAAATGACCAGCTATATTTTGCTCGGTGTTTCTTATGTAGTCTGATGTTTTACCTATAAAACACAAGAAGCCGGAAAGTGCGCCAAGAAACATGCATCGACCCGGCTCAGAGATGGCCTGACGAAGCGCTGCAACGCCAACCAAACGACATGGCGGCAAAGGAAAAGGAAGAGGAGTAGAACGATGAAACTTGGACGGATTGCACTGGCTGCCCTTGCAGCAGCAGTACCCATGCTGGCCTCGGCCCAATCGACGGTGACGCTGTATGGCGTCGTCGATACCGGCGTCGAGTATGTGAACAATGTTGGCGCGGCGAAGGACAACGTGTTCCGCGTGAACACCCTGACGGCCACGGTGCCGTCGCGCTGGGGCATCCGCGGCACGGAAGATCTCGGCGGCGGGCTAAAGAGCCTGTTCGTGCTCGAATCCGGCTTCGCCCCGGATTCCGGCACCTCCAACCAGGGCGGACGGCTGTTCGGCCGGCAAGCCTTGGTTGGGCTTTCCGGGCCCTGGGGCCAGGTCGCCCTGGGCCGCCAGTACACCATGCTCTTCTGGGCCACGCTGGATCCGGACATTCTCGGGCCCAACGTGTACGGCTCCGGCTCCCTCGACAGCTACCTGCCGAATGCCCGAGCCGACAACGCCATCTCCTACAAGGGCACGTTCGGCGGTTTCACGCTGGGCGCCACCTATAGCATGGGCCGCGACACGGTAAACGCGGGCCCGAGCCCGGCCGGCACCAACTGCGCGGGCGAGAATGCGGCCGACAGCAAGCAATGCCGCGAATGGTCAGCCATGCTCCAGTACGACAACAAGTGGTGGGGCGTGGCCGCGGCCTATGACTCGCTGCGCGGAGGGCCTGGCGCGTTTGGCGGCCTGACCAAAAGCAGCCTGACGGACGACCGGCTCTCGCTCAACGGCTACGTGCTGCTGTCCAAGACCAAGATGGGCCTGGGCGTGATCCGCCGCGACAATGACGGCAGCCCGACGCCGCGCAGCGACCTCTGGTACGCGGGCCTGGCGTATGACATCACGCCCGCGTTCACGCTGGCCGGCCAAGTCTACTACCTCAAGTACCACAACAGCGCCAACAAGGCGATGCTGTACGCGCTGCGCGGCACCTACGCCTTCTCCAAGCGCACCTCCGTGTACGCCACGGCTGGCTTCATCGACAACGGCGGCCAACTCGCCCTGTCGGTCAGCGGCGCCCAGACGGGTTCCAACCCGAAGCCGGGCGGCAATCAGCTGGGCACGATGATCGGTATCAAGCACACGTTCTAAGCGCCGGCGCGTCGCTGCGCGGCACCGGCGGGCATGCGGCGCGCAACGCGCAGCATGCCCGCACGAAGTCAATCTGGAGGCGTTTCCCTATGAAGCTCGCAACTCGCAACCTGTTTGCTGCCATCGCGACCACGACTGCCATGACGGCAGGCGGCGCCTGGGCGCAGGCCTACCCCACCAAACCCATCACGCTGGTCGTTGCCTACCCGGCCGGCGGCGACACCGACGTGCTGGCCCGCCTGCTCGCCGAAAAGCTTTCGGCGCGCCTGCGCCAGTCCGTGGTGGTCGAGAACCGCACCGGCGCCGCCGGCACGATCGGCAGCTCGTACGTCGCCAAATCCGCTGCCGATGGCTACACCTTGCTGGTCGCGCCCAACACCGTTGCGATCGCGCCGCTGGTGCTCAGAAACGGCACGGGCGCCAGCTACGACGTGCGCAGCGATTTCACGCCGGTTGCCCAGCTTGGCGTGCAGTCGCTGTTCGTGGTCGTCAACAAAGGCACGGGCATCACCAAGCTGCCCGAGCTGGTTGCGCGCGCCAAGGCGGGTACGCTGCAGACCTACGCGACGCCCGGCAACGGATCGCCCATGCACATTCTTGGCGAGCTGTTCAACAAGGCCGCGGGCGTGAATATCGCGCAGGTGCCATATCGCGGCACCGCACCAGCGGTGGTCGACGTGCTCGGCGGGCAAGTGCCGATGACGTATTCCACGCTGGGCGCGGTGGCGCAGTACATCGGGACGGGCGCGATCGTGCCGCTTGCCGTGGCGGACATGAAGCGCTCGCCGTTCGCGCCGAACGTGCCGACGCTCGCGGAGCTAGGCTACAAGGATGTGGAGGTGGGCGCGTGGCAGGCGCTGCTGGCGCCGAAGGGACTGCCGCCGGAGCTGGTGAAGACGCTGAATACGCACGTCAACGACATCCTGAAAATGCCTGACGTGGTGGCGCGCATGGCAACCATCGCCATCACGCCCGTTGGCGGCGAGCCCGCTGCGCTAAGCAAGCTGATCGCGTCGGACTCGACACGCTACGCCAAGATCGTCAAGGAGTTCGGCATCCAGGCCGATTGATGAACTAACGCGTTGATCCTGTGCCCGGCAACGGCGTCCGGTTTCCCGAGCGGGAACCGGACGCCGATTGCTTTTTAGCGCGCCCTAGCGCTGCCCGAAACTGGCATCGATGAACAGGTCCTTGTACTCGCGCGGCTGCGAGCGCCAGTATTGCTTCGGCGCATGCACCTGCGCGCCAAGCTTGGCCGCCGCATGCCACGGCCAGCGCGGATCGTAGAGCATGGCGCGCGCCAGCGACACCGCATCGGCTTCGCCGTTGGCAATGATGGCTTCCGCCTGCTCCGGCTCGGTGATAAGCCCCACCGCGATGGTCGGCAAGCCCACCTCTGCCTTGACCCGCTGCGCGTAAGGCACCTGGTAGCCCGGCCCCAGCTTGATCGCCTGCGCCGGCGAAACGCCGCCGGTGGTCACATGGATGGCCGCGCAGCCACGTGCCTTGAGCGCGTTCGACAGCGCGATCGTGCCTTCGATATCCCATCCGCCGGGTACCCAGTCGGTGGCCGAGATGCGGGCCCAGACCGGCTTGTCCGCGGGAAACGCCGCGCGCACGGCGTCGAACACCTCGATGGGAAACCGCATGCGGTTCTCCAGGCTGCCGCCGTATTCGTCATCGCGCTTGTTCGCCAGCGGCGACAGGAACTGATGCAGCAGGTAGCCATGCGCCATGTGGAGCTCGATGCCATCGAGCCCGAGGCGTGCCGCGCGGATGGCCGCGGCCACGAAATCGTCCCGCACGCGGTCCATGCCCGCGCGGTCCAGCGCCATCGGCGCGTCCTCGCCCTCGGCATGCGGCACGGCGGATGGCGCCAACGTCTTCCAGCCCAGCGGCTGGTCCGGCCGGATCTGGCTGCCGCCCTCCCACGGGGCGTGGCTCGATGCCTTGCGCCCGGCATGCGCCAGCTGTATCGCCAACGCAATCGGCGAATGCGCCCTGACAGCCTTGATCACCTTGCCGAGCGCCGCCTCGTTCGCATCCGAGTACAGGCCGAGATCTCCCGGCGTGATGCGCCCTTCCGGCGACACGGCCGACGCCTCGATGATCAGCATCGCGGCGCCGGACAACGCGAGCTGGCCGAGGTGGATCATGTGCCAGTCGGCCGCCGAGCCTTCCTCGGCCGAGTACTGGCACATGGGCGCGATCACGATGCGGTTTTCCAGCCGTAGATTGCCAATCGAAAAGGGTTGGAATAACTGACTTTCACTCATGGGAGAGACTCCTTGCTGTCTGTGGCGCCGGCTTGCGGCATGCATGGCTTTGCATTCTAGAACGCCTGGTTTTTTTTGCGTCGTCGCGCCATTTCAGTGCGCAGCCACCGCAAGCGGCGCGCGCCGGGTGACGAGATCGGCGATCAACGCCAGGCCCAGCGCCGTGGCGCCGCACAGGAAGATCAGCGCGTAGTTGTTGTGGGACAGCGTGAACAGGTACGAGTAGCCGTAGCCGCCAAGCGCCTGGAACAGCGCGAAGGCCGTGGTGGCGCGGCTCCACGCGGCGCGCTGCTCGGCATGGTCGTGCGGCACCATCTCGTGGATGCGCCCAAGCACAAGCGGCACGATGCCGGGCGTAAACAGGCCCAGCACCACGGTGGCGACGCCGACCAGGATCGGGTTGCCCGACAAGGCAAGCGTACCCACGGCAATCGCCTGCAACAGCAACGCGAGGCGATAGGCCGGGCCAAAGCCAATACGGTCGGCCACGTTGCCGCACACCAGGGGGCCGGCGATGGCCGCGACACCATACAGGACCCAGTAGCCGGCGCCGATCCCTGCGCCCCGGCCGAGGCCGCGCGCCACATAGTCGACCAGCAGCACCATGGCGGGCACCAGGCCCAGCGCGTTCGCGGCGTATTGGCCGTACAACACGCGCATGGCGGTGTTCTCGCGCTTGGCCGGCCGCGCATTCACGCTGGACGCTGGCACTGCCGGCGCCGCCGGTGCCCCGCCCGGCCAGCCAAACCAGCTCACCGCGGTGAGAATGGCCGCGAACACGCCCAGGCCAATCCACGTGTCCTTCAAGCCCAGTTGCAACAACCTGGGAATGATGGTGCCGGAGGCAGCAATGCCCAGCCCGAGCCCCAGGAAGATCATGCCGCTGGCAAAGCCGCGCCGGGCGGCCGGGATATGCGGCAGGATCGTGGTGGCTACCAGCACCATGATGGCGCCGCCGGACACGCCGGAGGCAAAGCGCCAGACAAAGAACCAGCTCACCGACAGCGGATACGCGCAGGCGAAGAAGGCGGCGGAGGCGATCACCATCAACAGGCGCAGCGCGTTACGGTTCGACAGTGCCGTGGCGATCGGACGGCCAAGCAGTGCGCCGGCGAGGTAGCCGGCAAAGTTTGCCGCGCCCAGCGTCACCGCCTGCGATGACGTGAACCAGTGCGCGTGGATCAGCGGCGGGATCAACGGCGTGTAGGCGAAGCGCGCCAGGCCGATGGCGACCAGGCTTGCGCACAGGCCGGCAAGGGTGGCGTACAAGGCGCGGGCATCGAGTGTGGATGCCGTGGGACCGGGGAGCGTTGCGGTGTGCTCGGACATGATGCATTCCTGCGGATTCGGTGTGGTATTTGTGTTGGTATTTGTGTGCTTGTGCTTGTGCTTGTGCTTGTGCTTGTGCGGGATCATGCCGAGCGTGGCCCGTCGGGCAACGGCGGCAGGCCAAGCAGGCTTAGCGCCGGCGCGACGGGCCCCGTCAGCAGCGCGCGTTCCGGGCGGACCCGGGCCAGGACCCGCACGCCGAGCAACACCGCTAGCAGATGCGCGGCCGCGTCCGCCGCCGGCAATACCACGGGGATCTCGCCGCTCGCCTGCCCCGCTTGCATGCAGCGCTGGAAAAAGTTCTGGATCTGTGTGAGTTCGTCGGCGATGCCTTTCCGGCAGGCTTCGTCGCCGGGTGTGGACTCCACGGCGGCATTGACCAGCATGCAGCCGCGGTGCCGTACGTCCGCGACCGAGCGCTCGATGATCTCGCCAAAGAATGCCGTAATCGCGCGGCCGGGCGATTGCGAGGACTCCAGCCGGGTGATGCGCTCACGCAAGGTGCGCTCGAGGTAGTGCTCCAGCGCGCGCAGGAACAAGCTGCGCTTGTCGCCGAAGGCGTTATACAGGCTGGGCTGGGTCAGACCCGTGCATTTGACGAGATCCCGCGTGGATGTGGCCTCGAAGCCATTGGCCCAGAACGCGTCTCCCGCGGCCTCCAGCACCTGCTGTTCATTGAATTCGCGTGGTCGCGCCATGGTTGCTCCGGCTTGCCTGACTCGTTGGGTGGGGCGGATACGTTCTGTATCACACGATACAGAACAGATTATATATCGGACGATACATAACGCAAGATGAAATGCGAGGTGAGCCGCGAGCGAACCGGATCGGAGGGTGTTTTCATCAAATGATCATGTCCCTGGGCCCGGAGGCGGCAGACAAAGCGCAGCACACTCGACATGGCGCGCGCTCAACCCTCTGCCTTCCGCCTTTTCCAAGCGCGCTTGGATCATTTGATCAAACGCCATGTGCGACTTGATCATTCCGGGCAGCGTTCGCCGCACCTTCTCGCGTCGCGCGGGCATTCCCTCCCCGCCCGCGCAGGTCCTGTCACGCCATCGCCGCACTGGCATGCCGCATGCAGTAACAGCGCATGGCCGGGCAGGCAGCGACATCTGGGGCAGGCAATGGAATGGAGCGGGGAAGGCAGGCAGGAGCCGCCGCTTGGCGCACATCTCGTCACGCCGCGTTGTGGCTACAGCCACCATGGCATCTACGTGGGCAACGGGAGGGTGATGCACTATGCCGGGCTGTCGCGCGGCTGGCTGCGCGGTCCGGTGGAAGAACTGGGGATGGCCCTGTTCGCCGCCGGCCATGTCATCGAGGTCAAGGCGGTCCCGCTAACGCCCGCTGTTGGCGAGGAGGCGGTCAGCCGTGCCCGCTCGCGCCTGGGCGAAAACCGCTATCGCCTGCTGACCAACAACTGCGAGCATTTCTGCGCGTGGTGCCTTTACGGGGAGAGCCGCAGCGAACAAGTCCAAGGCTGTCTTGAGCATCCGTGGCGTGCGCTGCGCCTGCTTGGGGGCTTTGTGGCGATGTGGTGGCGCAACGCGCAGGTGGCAGGGGGGCAGGCGATGCTCAGCCCAGGCTGGCGGACGCCAATTGCGGCCTGGACTGGCCACCGGTGACCAGGTCGATCGCGGCAAGCACGTCCGCGATCTCAGGTACCACGCCGCGGGCGCCCACGGAGACGGACTGCCCCGGGGTGTTGATGCCGAAATGCTCACTGTCGGTGACTGTGAACAGCATCACAGACGGCTTGCCCAGCGCATCGGCCAGGTGCACGAAGCCGGTATCGGTGCCAACGACCAGCGCGGCGGCATCCACCCGCTGCGCGCATTCGGTGATGGTCATGCGCGGCAAGACTTCGGCGCCGGAAATCTCCGCTGCCAAGGCTTCGGATTGCTCGCGCTCGGAGGGCGAGCCCCAGGGCAACTGGATCTTGTAGCCGCTCTCGGTGAGCGTGCGGCCGACCGAGATCCAGCGCTGCGCGGGCCATTTCTTGGCCTCGACGGAGGTCGCGTGGAACAGCATCGCGCGCGGCACGCCATCGACGTTGAGCGGCGCGGCGGGCGCGGGCACGCGCACGCGCAGCGCGTAATGCTCGACGGGATCCAGCGGATAGCCGAGCGCGTTGGCCACCACCATGCGCATCTTGTGGCGCGCGGTGGCGTCGCCATGCGGCCCGAAGATCTGCGTGTAGGCGAACACGGCACGCGCCTCGCCAAGGTACTCGGCGGCGTAGCCCAGGCGCCGGCTGGAGCGCGCGAGCCAGGCCACGATGGCGCTCTTGTACACGCCGTGCACGTCCACCACCACATCGTACTTCTCGCGCCGCAATGCCCACAGCGCGCCAAAGATGGCACGCAGGTCGGCCCAGCTGCGGGATTTCTTGAAGCCGCGCAGCGGCGGCGCGATCACGCGATCCACGCCCACGGCCCAGCGCGGAATATCGGCACACGACGCATCGGCCACCCAGTCGATCTTGGCCTCGGGATAGGCGCGCCGCAGGTCGGACACCAACGGCAGCGTGTGCACCATATCGCCCAGCGAGGTGATCTTGATGAGGAGAATGCGTTTCATGGAAATGGAGAATCGGGTTGCGGACGGGTCTCGCCGGCTGGCAGCGAGGCCGTAGTATGCACCAGCCCCATGGGCGGCGCACCAATTTGCAAGCCCGGCGGCAGTCTGGCATGGGGTTCGCGCAGCACCCGGCGCCAGCCAGCTACATCCGCTGCCCGCCGCCTCCCGTCAGGCCAATCAGCCCTCTGCGGCCAACTCAGGCCCAGGCGGCAGCGCTAGCCACCACGGTGGCGAAGCGGTCATGCAGCGCCGCCAGCGAGTTACGGTGGATCTCCGCCGCCGAGAGCGGCGCCCCGCCCAGCGGGTCAGGCAGGTCGCGCGTGGCGCAGGCCGATGCCACCACCGTGCTGCGATAACCATGATCGAGCGCCGAGCGCACCGTGGCGCTGACGCACATATGCGTCTGGAAGCCCGCCACGATCAATTCCTTGCGCCCAAGCTTGTCCAGCATGGCGGCCAGCGTGGTGCCGGCGAAGCTGTTGGGCAGGCCCTTGACCACGGTATGTTCGCCGCCAAGCGGCTCCAGCCCTTCGATGATGGCCGCATAGGGGCCCTCGGGATCGAAGGCGCCGCCGCTGCCGGCCCGCCCGTGATGCACCACGTGCACCACCGGGCTGCCGTGGCGGCGCGCCAGCGCCAGGAGCTCGCCGCAGGCCGCGATGGCACCGGGCATGCCCACCAGCGGGAGCTTGCCGTCAACATACTCGCGCTGGTGGTCGATCAGCACCAGCGTAGCGGCCTCCCACGCCGAAGGAAGGCGGCTGGCGCCGGCAAGGTCGAGCAGGGTAAAGGGTGTGGCCATCATGGCTCCTTTTGCTTGTGCGTCAGGTATTGGAAACGGCTCCGGGATTCGTGGGCAGGCGCCACGAGGGCGACTACCATGCAAGCGATGATAAGCCGCGCTATGCTGTTCGCCAATTCTCAACTGGCTCACATCCATTGTGCAAAAACGTTCACTCCACTGGGACGACCTGCTGACCCTGTCCACGCTGATCCGCACCGGCAACTATTCGGCCTGCGCCCGCGAGCTGGAGGTCACGCACGCCACCGCGATCCGCCGCATCCGGCGGCTGGAGACAGCCCTTGGCAAGCCCGTGGCAACACGCACCAATGGCGCGTTCGCGCTCTCGGCGGCCGGCCGCTCGGCGCTCGCCGCGGCGCAGCAGATGGAGAGTTCGGCGCAGCGCTTGCTGCGCGAAGTGGAGGATGCCGGCAGCGGTGTCTCCGGCGTGGTCAGCATCGCCTGCACCGCGGCGCTCGGCAGCCACTTCCTGACACCACGCATGTTCGGGCTTTATCGCGCGCACCCGCAACTTGAAGTCAGGCTGGAAACGGACAACCGCATCGCCAGCCTGGCGCGGCGCCGCGCCCACATCGCGGTGCGGCTGGCGCGGCCTCAGGAAAGCGACGCCATCGCGCAGCGCGCGGGCAGCATGGGCTTTGGCCTGTATGCGCCGGTACGGCCGGCCGACGCCGGCCCGTGGCGCGAGCAGGATCTCGCCGCCGCGCCATTGTGCGGCCTGCTGGACGAAGGCCTGGCGCTGCCGGAATCCGAATGGACGCGCACACTGGCAGCGCGCACGGGGTTCCAGTCGAACAACCTGCTGGCCGTGCGCGAGGCGATTCGCCGCGGCCTGGGCATCGGCCTGCTGCCGCACTACCTGGCGCGGGACGATACCCGGCTCGCGCTGGTGCGCGAGGTGCCGGAGGTGGTACGGGAGATCTGGCTGGCTTATCCGCAGGAGTTTCGCGGCGCTTCCCGGTTCCGGCCCGTGATCGACTGGCTGGCCGGGGAATTGCGGCAATGCCCGTGAGCCACGGAACCTGTTGAAAACGCAGAGGCAGGCAGTATAGTTGCCTGAAGCATGCCCGCCCCACGGGCTCGCGCACGGTGCTGTCGGCAGGCCGCCACCGGCCGCCGATGGCACGGGGAGCTTCACCATGGATCGGGATTCACCGGCAAAGCTGGACGCAGGCGCGCTCGGGCTGGGCGAATCCGTCGTCATGGGCGTGGCGGGCACGGCGCCCGCCTTCAGCCTGGCGGCCACCACCGCCACCCTGGTCGGGACGGTGGGTGGCCTGGCGCCGGCCAGCCTGCTGTACTGCGGCCTGATCATGTTCGGCGTGACGCTGTCCTACCAGCAACTGAACCGGCTGCAGCCCAGCGCTGGCGCCTGCTACACCTGGGTCTCCGAGATCTTCCATCCGGTGCTTGGCTTCTTCGCGGGCTGGACGCTGCTGGTGGCGTCGGCGGTATTCATGGTGTCCGGCACCGTTCCGGCCGCCACCGCCACCCTGCTCCTGATCGATCCGGCGCTGGCGGAGCGACCGCCCGTGGTGACGCTGGTCGCCGCAGGCTGGCTGCTGGCGGTGAGCATCGTCGTGGTCAAGGGGATCAAGCTGACCAGCTACACCCAGGTGGCGATGACGCTGCTCGAGGTCGGGGTGCTGGCAGCGATTGTGCTCGCTGCCCTGCTGCGCGCGCCGCTGCCGCTTGCCCACCCGCTCTCGCTGGCCATGTTGTCGCCATTCAACTTTTCGCCGCAGTTGTTTGCCAATGGGGCGCTGGTGGCGCTGTTCTTCTTCTGGGGCTGGGACGTGACGGCGAACCTGACCGAGGAAACGCGCGATCCGGCGCATGCGCCCGGGCGCGGGGCATTGATGGCGATGGTCATCGTGCTGGCACTCTTCATGACCTTCGTCATCGCCAGCCTGGCCGTGCTGAGCGACCAGGAGATCCGCAGCGCCGGCACCAACGTGGTGTTTGCGCTTGCCGCGCGGCTGTTTCCGCGGCCGTGGGACTACCTGGCCGTGCTGGCCGTCATGCTCAGCACCGTGGGCACACTGGAGACCTCGATCCTGCAGTTCACCCGCACGCTCTACGCCAAAGGCCGCGATGGCCTGCTGCACCCGCGCTATGCCGAACTGCATCGCACCTGGCGCACGCCGTGGGTAGCCACCGCGGTCATCGCATCGTTTGGCTTGCTGCTGCTGGCGCTGTCCGCGTACTTCAACAGCGTGGGCCAGATCATCCAGGACTCGGTCAATGCCATCGGCTTCCAGGTGGCGTTCTACTACGGGCTGGCCGGCTTCGCCTGTGCCTGGCACTGCTGGCGCGAAGCCGCCCGCACACCCGGCAGGCTGTTGCTGCTAGTACTTTGGCCCGCTTGCAGCGCCGCGTTCCTGTGGTTCATCGGGCTGTACAGCATCCCCAGCTTCGACCTGGCCACGCGGGTGGTAGCCCTGGGCGGCATCGCGGTTGGCGTGGTGCCGCTGTGGATCAACCGGCGCCGGCTGCTCGCCGCGCGCGGGGCGCTCAGGGCACCGGGCCCGTGACATGCCTGGGGCCGCCTAGGCGGACACGGATGCCGTCAACAATTCCGCCGCGGCCTCGATACGCTGCGGCGCGCCGAACAGCCGCGCGACCACCAGCCCGCTTTGCAGCGCGCCAAACACGGCTTGCGCCAGCGCCTGTGGTGGGATCGGCAAGGCCCTGTGCTGCACGGCCTGCGCGGATTCGAGCAGGCGAGTGAGCCAGGTCTCGTTCAGGCGGTAGAAATCCTTGAGGATGCGGTGCACCGATTCCGGCAAGAACACGGCTTCCGTGGACAGCATGCCTACCAGGCAAATGGCGTCGCCGCCCGCGGTGGCCAGCCAGGGCGCCAGGTAGGCGCGAGCCTGCTCGTCCACCGGCAGGCTGGTGTCGATGTCGCGCACGCGCGCCGAGCTGCGGGCGCTGTACTCCGTCACCGCCGCCTGCACCAGGTCCTCCTTGGAGGGGAAGTGGTAGTGGATGCTGGAGGTCTTGACCCCTACCCGCTCAGCAAGGTCCCGGTAGCTGAATCCATTGAAACCCCGCTGCCGCACCAGCACCAGGGTGTGCTCCAGCAGTTGATCGCGTACGGATTGGGTAGTCATGGCATTCCTCCGCCTTTCGGCGGGCCCTCGAAACCGCGGCAATGGCAAAAAGCCGGCGTTACCGGCTCTTTGCGTGCGTCACCGCATTCATCGGATTAAAGATTGAATCGCCGCGTGTTCGGCATCTCGCGTAGCTCAGGCGTTGGCGCCTTCGGTGAACACATCGAACTTGCCGGTACGTGCACCATCGGTATAGGCGTCCACGCTACGGGCCGGGCTGGCCGACACGCCGGTACGATCCAGGCCGGCGACGATACGGGCGCCATCGGTGTACGGGTCGAACTTGCCGGTACGTGCGCCATCCGTGTAGGCATCCACGCTGCGCGCCGGGCTGGCCGACACGCCGGTGCGATCCAGGCCGGCGACGATACGCGCGCCATCGGTGTACGGGTCGAACTTGCCCGCACGGGCGCCATCGGTGAACTGGTCAACGGAACGCGACGGCGAGGCCGAGACGCCGCTGCGGTCCAGGCCAGCCACGATGCGGGCACCGTCCGTGTACGGGTCGGCCTTGCCAACGCGCGCACCTTCGGTGAACGGGTCGAACTTGCCGGTGCGGGCACCGTCGGTGAAGGCGTCACGGGTGGTGGTGCGGAACTCGTAGCCGTACTTGTCACCGGCAAAGGTGCTGTCCTTGGGGCCCGAGGCCTGGGCCGTGCCGGCCACGAAGGCAGCGGCAAGGGCGGCGGCGGTGATCAGGGTCTTGGCGAAGAGGTTCGAGGTCATGATGTTCTCCATTTGCATTTGAGGACCCGCGCTTGGGCGGAATCGAATCGGTACGCTTTGGAACCTTCGCCCTTTTTGTTTGTTATCTACTAGTAGATAGATAAGCTGGCCAAAAAAAACGGGGATTCCCCGGGTGCTGCGCTGGATCCTCTTTCCTGCTTCAGCTTTCCTTGCTGGGGCGGAGCAGCGGCTTCCATGTCGTGAATATTATCTACTGGTAGATAGACAGTCAAGGAAATTCTCAGAAAATCTTTGATGTCTACGCGGCATCACACACGGTAAAAGAAAAAACGGTGGCACAAGGCCACCGTTCTTCACCGCTGCAAGGGGACGCTTACCGCACCTTCCCTTCCTTCCACGCCTGCAAGAGCTTGTCGTAGGCGATGGTCTCGCCCTTCGGCTTCTCGTTGGCCAGCTTCTTCCATGGCGCATGCTCATCCGACAGCCATTTGGCGGGATCGCTCTTGGCGTTCAGCTTGGGCGCGCAGTTTGTCATGCCGGCGCGCTGCAGCCGCCCCATCACCTGGTCCATTTCCTCGGCCAGGTTGTCCATCGCGGACTGCGGCGTCTTCTCGCCGGTCACAGCGGTCGCCACGTTCTTCCACCACAACTGGGCCAGCTTGGGATAGTCGGGCACGTTGGTACCGGTGGGCGTCCACGCCACCCGTGCCGGGCTGCGATAGAACTCGATCAGGCCGCCATACTGCGCGGCATTCTTGGTGAGGTACTCGTGATGGATGTCGCTGTCGCGGATGAAGGTCAGGCCGGTGAGCGACTTCTTCAGCGATACCGTCTTGGACGTCACGAACTGCGCGTAGAGCCAGGCCGCCGCGAGGCGGTTGGGATCGGTGTTCTTGAAGAAGGTCCAGGACCCCACGTCCTGGTAGCCGTTCTGCATGCCCTGCTTCCAGTACGGGCCATAAGGCGACGGCGCCATGCGCCATTTCGGCGTGCCGTCCGCATTGACCACCGGCAGGCCCTTCTTGGTCATGTCGGCGGTGAAGGCCGTGTACCAGAAGATCTGCTGCGCCACCTGCCCTTGCGCCGGCACCGGGCCGGCTTCGGAGAACGTCATGCCCATGGCTTGCGGCGGCGCGTACTTCTTCATCCAGTCGATGTACTTGGTGAGCGCATAGACTGCGGCCGGGCTGTTGGTGGCGCCGCCGCGCGAGACCGATGCACCTTCCGGCGTGCACTTGTCAGCGCCAACACGGATGCCCCATTCGTCGACCGGCATGCCGTTCGGCAGGCCCTTGTCGGCCGACCCGGCCATCGACAGCCAGGCGTCGGTAAAGCGCCAGCCGAGCGACGGATCCTTCTTGCCGTAGTCCATGTGGCCGTAGACCTTCTTGCCGTCGAGATCCTTGACGTCGTTGGAGAAGAAGTTGGCAATGTCCTCGTAGGCCGACCAGTTGGTGGGCACGCCCAGGTCATAGCCGTACTTGGCCTTGAACTTGTCCTGCAGGTCCTTGCGTGCGAACCAGTCGGCACGGAACCAGTACAGGTTGGCGAACTGCTGGTCGGGCAACTGGTAGAGCTTGCCGTCCGGCGCGGTGGTGAACTTGGTGCCGATGAAGTCCTTCACATCCAGCCCGGGATTGGTCCACTCCTTGCCGGCTCCGCTCATGTAGTCGGACAGCGGCAGGATGGCGCCATAGCGGTAGTGCGTGCCGATCAGGTCGGAGTCGGAGATCCAGCCGTCATAGATCGACTTGCCGGACTGCATCGAGGTCTGCAGCTTCTCCACCACATCGCCTTCCTGGATGATGTCGTGCTTGACCTGGATGCCGGTGATTTCCTCGAAGGCCTTGGCCAGCGTCTTGGATTCGTACTCGTGGGTCGTGATGGTCTCCGAGACCACGCTGATCTGCGTCACGCCCCTCGCCTTGAGCTTGGCGGCAGCGTCCATGAACCACTTCATTTCTGCGAGCTGCTTGTCCTTGGAGAGCGACGACGGCTGGAACTCGCTGTCGACCCACTTCCTGGCCTCGGCCTCGCCTGCCCAAGCGGCGTGGCCGCAGGCGAGCGCCGCCGCGCAGGCCAGCGCCGTCATGCCCAATTTCACGTGCACCTTCATGAACGTCTCCTCGAAAATCCCCCTCCCTGCTCTTTGTCTGGGTCGCGGTCCGGGGAAGGTGCAGGCCGCTACGCCCATTGACGAAAAATCCGTCGCTTTATTCTTGTCGGTCTTGTCGGATCAGGGTGCGCGACCCGCGCGGCTCAGCCCTTGCGCATCACCAGGCCCAACGCAAGCATCGAGAGCACCAGGCTGATCCAGATCGAAGGCTCCTCCGCCAGGGAGAACCACGCCATCATCTTCTCGCCCAGGCCCACCCACGCCAGGTTGATCCAGGCTGCGCACATCAGGCCGATGAACAGGCGGTCGCCGCGGGTGGTGGCGATGGGCAAGAAGCCCTTGCGCTCAATGGTGGGGGCGCGCGTCTCCCACATCGTCATGCCAACCAGCATCACCGCGATGCTGATGAAGAACACGGCCACCGGGGTGGTCCATACCATCCAGCTGAACATGGCATCCTCTCCTTACACGCGGCCCATCGCGAAGCCTTTCGCGATGTAGTGCCGGACAAACCAGATCACGATGCCGCCGGGCACGATGGTGAGCACGCCGGCCGCGGCCAGCACGCCCCAGTCCATGCCGGAGGCCGACACCGTGCGCGTCATGGTGGCAACGATCGGCTTGGCGTTGACCGAGGTCAGCGTGCGCGCCAGCAACAGTTCCACCCAGCTGAACATGAAGCAGAAGAAAGCGGCCACGCCCACGCCAGCCTTGATCAGCGGCAGGAAGATGGTGATGAAGAAACGCGGGAAGGAGTAACCATCCACATAAGCCGTCTCGTCGATCTCGCGCGGCACGCCGGACATGAAGCCCTCCAGGATCCACACCGCCAGCGGCACGTTGAACACCAGGTGCGCCAGCGCCACGCCAAGATGCGTGTCCATCAGGCCCATGGTGGTGTAGAGCTGGAAGAACGGCAGCAGGAACACCGCCGGCGGCGTCATGCGGTTGGTCAGCAGCCAGAAGAAGACGTGCTTGTCGCCGATGAACCGGTAGCGCGAGAAGGCATAGGCCGCGGGCAGCGCCACCGTGATGGAGATCACCGTGTTCATCGCCACGTAGATCATCGAGTTGATGTAGCCCGAGTACCAGGACGGATCGGTGAAGATGGTCTTGTAGTGCTCCAGCGTGACATCGTTTGGCCACAGCGACAGCGTGGAAACGATCTCCTCGTTGGACTTGAACGACATGTTCAGCATCCAGTAGATCGGCAGGATGGCGAAGACCAGGTACACCACCAGGAACACCGCGCGCCAGTAGGTGGCGCTTTGCTTGGCTTCACGTTTGGCTTCACGCATTGGGCATGTCCTCGCTGCCGGCGGTGCCCGCGCGCTGCATCCAGTTGTAGAGGATGAAACACATGAGCAGGATGATCAGGAAGTAGACGATCGAGAATGCCGCGGCCGGGCCCAGGTCGAACTGGCCCACGGCCTTCTGCGTGAGGTATTGCGACAGGAACGTGGTGGCGTTGCCGGGCCCGCCGCCGGTCAGCACGAACGGCTCGGTGTAGATCATGAAGCTGTCCATGAAACGCAGCAGCACGGCGATCATCAGCACGCCGCGCAGCTTGGGCAGCTGGATGTAGCGGAACACCGCCAGCCGCGAGGCGCCGTCGATCTGCGCGGCCTGGTAGTACGCGTCGGGAATCGCGCGCAGGCCGGCGTAGCACAGCAGCGCCACCAGCGGCGTCCAGTGCCACACGTCCATCACCAGCACCGTGAACCACGCGTCCACCGCGCTGCCGGTGTAGTTGTAGGCAAAGCCCATGCCGGCAAGCGCCGCGCCCAGCAAGCCGATGTCGGTGCGCCCGAAGATCTGCCAGATCGTGCCAACCACGTTCCATGGAATCAGCAACGACAGCGCGATCACCACCAGCACCGCCGACGCCTTCACCCCCTTGGCCGGCATCGACAGCGCCAGCAGGATGCCAAGCGGGATCTCCACTGCCAGCACCGCCAGCGAGAAGCCGAGCTGGCGCAGCAGCGCGTCGTGCAGCTCGCCATCGCGCAGCACGGTGCGGAACCATTCTGTGCCGACGAACACGCGCCGTTCAGGCGAGATGATGTCCTGCACGGAGTAATTGACGATGGTCATCAGCGGCAGGATGGCCGAGAACGCCACGCACAGGACCACCGGGATGACCAGCAGCCAGGCCTTCTGGTTGACGGGCTTCAGCGTGCTCATGCCACCAGCTCCTCGTTGACGTAGTAACAGGTATGACGGTTGAACACGGACAGCCACACGGTCTCGCCCGCCTGCAGCGCCGCGCCCTCGTTGCCGAGCCGGCCGCGCACGGTGGCCGCCTGGCCGCTGGCATCCTGCACGGTGGCGGTGACCAGCCAGTAGGTGCCAATGTCCTGCGCGCGCTCAACGCGCGCGGGCACGGCCTGCGGATCGGTGCTCGCGGCCAGGCGCAGGTACTCGGGGCGCACGCCGACCTTGAAGCTGCCGGCCGCCTGCAAGGCCGCGGCGACCGTAGGCGCGAACTCGGGCATATAGCGCCGCCCGGCAATTTCGATAGCGCCATCGCGCCAAGTTCCCGCCAGGAAGTTCATGCCCGGCGAGCCGATGAAGTTGCCGACGAAGGTATGCGCCGGGCGCTCGAACAGCGCATCGGCCGGCCCCACCTGTACCGCCTTGCCACGCGACATCACCACCACCTGGTCGGCAAAGGTGAGTGCCTCGGTCTGGTCATGCGTGACGTAGATCAGCGTCAGCCGGAACTCGTGGTGAATCTCCTTGAGCTTGCGGCGCAACTGCCATTTCAGGTGCGGGTCGATCACCGTGAGCGGCTCGTCGAACAGGATGGCCGATACGTCCTGGCGCACCAGCCCGCGCCCGAGCGAGATCTTCTGCTTGGCATCGGCCGCCAGGCCGCTGGCGCGGCGGTCCAGCGACGCGGACAGGTCCAGCATCTCGGCCACGCGGCCCACGCGCTCCTTCACCTGGGCCGCGGGCACGCCGCGGTTGCGCAAAGGGAAGGCCAGGTTCTCGCCCACCGTCATGGTGTCGTAGATCACCGGGAACTGGAACACCTGGGCGATGTTGCGCGCCTGCGGCGTGGCCGCGGTCACGTCGCGGCCATCGAAGGAGACGGTACCGTGCGATGGCCGCTGCAAGCCGGAAATGCAATTGAGCAAGGTGGTCTTGCCGCAGCCGGAGGGCCCGAGCAAGGCGTAGGCGCCGCCGTCTTTGAACGTGAACTTCAGCGGCAGCAGCGCGTAGTCCTCGTCCGCTTGCGGATCGGGCCGGTACGAATGGGACAGGTCGAGGTCGATGCGTGTCATCTCAGGCTCCCAGCTCGGCAGTGGCGGGGGCGACCCTGAGCGGCCGCCCGGGCGCATGGATGCGCATGCCGGCCGCGTCGAACAGGTAGAGCTGCGCGGGATCCAGGTGCAGGGTGAGCGGCGCGCCCAGTTCCAGGTCGACCACCCCCGGAAACTGCGCCACCAGGTTGCCGGCCGGTGAGTCCATATGCACGAAGGTGTCCGACCCGGACAGCTCGGCCAGCGCCACCCGGCCCGCCACCGGCACGGAGCCCGGCGCGGCCTCCAGGCGCAACGCACCGGCCCGCACCCCGACCGTTACCGTGCCGCCGTGCCCCCCTGCCTCGGGCAAGGGCACGACGATGCCGCCCGGCAGCGTGACAGCGCCAGCCAGCAGGTTGCCGGCCATCAGGTTCATGGGGGGATCGCTGAAGGCACGCGCCACGCGCAGCGAGGCGGGATAGTGAAAGACCTCCGGCGTGGGCCCGTACTGCAGCAGCTCGCCGGCGTCCAGCACCGCGGTGTAGCCGCCCAGCAACAGGGCCTCGGCCGGCTCCGTGGTGGCATAGATCACGGTGGCATTGCCATGCGCGAAAAGCTGGGTCAGCTCCTCGCGCAGCTCTTCACGCAGCTTGTAGTCCAGGTTGACCAGGGGCTCGTCAAGGAGCATCAGCGGCGCGCCCTTGGCCAGCGCGCGCGCCAGCGCCACGCGCTGCTGCTGCCCGCCGGAGAGCTCGGCGGGAACGCGGTCGAGCAGGTGCTCGATATGCAGGCGGGTGGCCAGCGCCCTCACCTGTCCATCGATATCCTTGGAGCGCCGCAGCTTGAGCGGCGAAGCAATATTGTCGAAGACGGTCATCGACGGGTAGTTGATGAACTGCTGGTAGACCATCGAGACGTTGCGCTCGCGCACCGGCATGCCGGTCACGTCGATGCCGTCCACCTCGACCCGGCCGGCACTGGGCCGGTCCAGCCCCGCCATGACCCGCATCAGCGAGGTCTTGCCAGCCTGGGTGGCACCTAGCAGGATGGTCACCGCGCCCGGCACGGGTGTCAGCGACATGGGATATAGATACGCCTGCGAGCCTGCTTGCTGGGCGATGCCTTCCAATCTGAGCTGCATCGAGTCTCCGATTTCGAATGACACACACATCACATTTACAACAATGATGCAAACGCACAAATCTTTGCTTCCCGCTCGTTTTAGAACAAAAACGAACAGAAAACAATCGTGCACTGCATCATTTGTTTTCGTTTATGTTTGAACTAGAATGCGGGTATGACGCTAAATCCACGCCAGACCGCCCTGCTGGAAGAGGTTCGCAGCCAGGGCTTCGCTTCCATCGACGAACTTGCGCGCAAGTTCGGGGTGACCCTGCAGACCGTACGCCGGGACGTCAACCTGCTGGCTGAAGGCGGCATGCTGGCGCGCTTTCACGGTGGCGTGCGGGTGGAGGGCTCCACGGTGGAGAACATCGCCTATCGCCAACGCCAGGTGCTCAATGCCGAGGGCAAGGCCCGCATTGCGCGCGCGGTGGCCAGCGCCGTGCCCGAGGGTTGCTCGTTGATCCTGAATATCGGCACCACGGTCGAGGAAATCGCGCGCGAGCTGATGCATCACCGCGGCCTGCGCGTGATCACCAACAACCTGAACGTGGCGAGCATCCTGGCCGACAACCCCGATTGCGAAGTGATCGTCGCCGGCGGCGTGCTGCGCTCGCGCGACCGCGGCATCGTGGGCGAGGCCACGGTGGAGTTCATCAGCCAGTTCAAGGTGGATATCGGCCTGATCGGCATCTCGGGCATCGAGGCCGACGGCACGCTGCGCGACTACGACTTTCGCGAAGTGAAGGTAGCGCGGACCATCATCGAGCATTCGCGCGAAGTCTGGCTGGCGGCGGACGCCAGCAAGTTCAACCGGCAGGCCATGGTGGAACTGGCGCACGTCTCGGAGATCGACCGGCTCTTTACCGACCAGCCGCTGAAGCCGCCGTTCGAGAGCATGCTGGAAGAAAGCGGAGTGCGCTGTGTGGTCGCGCAGGCCTGAGAGCGGCCAGCCACGGCGCCGGCTCCCCTGCGGGCGAGGCGGTGCCGGCGCGACTGGCGCCGGGCACCGGGTGGAGGGCTTGCTTGCGGGATTACTTGAAAACGACGGTCTTGTGGCCGTTGAGCAGGATGCGGTGCTCGGCATGCCATTTGACGGCACGCGCCAGCGCCACGCATTCCACGTCGCGCCCCACCGCAGTGAGCTGCTCGGGGTCCATGCTGTGATCCACGCGCTCGATTTCCTGCTCGATGATCGGGCCTTCGTCCAGCGCAGCCGTCACGTAGTGGGCGGTGGCGCCGATCAGCTTCACGCCGCGGTCATGCGCCTGGTAGTAGGGCTTGGCGCCCTTGAAGCTGGGCAGGAACGAGTGATGGATATTGATGGCGCGGCCGGCCAGCTTGCGGCACAGGTCGTCGGACAGCACCTGCATGTAGCGCGCCAGCACCACCAGGTCGATGTTCTGCTCGCGCACGATCTCGAACACCTTGTTCTCCTGCGCGGCCTTCTGCTCGGCCGAGGCGTTCATCATCGGCAGGTGGAAGAACGGGATATCGTACGACGCGGCGAGCTGGTAGAAATCGCGGTGGTTCGACACGATGGCGGCGATCTCCACCGGCAGGCCGCTGGCCTTGGCGCGAAACAGCAGGTCGTTCAGGCAATGGCCGATCTTCGACACCATGATCATCACGCGCGGCTTGACGCTGGCATCGAACAGGTCCCACTGCATGGAGAACTGATCGCCGATCGGCGCGAAGGCGGTCTTCAGCGTGGCCAGGTCCGGGCCGCCGGCGGCCGGCGTGAAATGCACCCGCATGAAAAAGCGGCCGGTGAATTCATCGCCGAACTGGTCGGAGTCGACGATATTGCAGCCGTGCTGGAACAGCAGGCCCGAGACGGCATGGACGATGCCCGGCTGGTCCGGGCAGGAAATGGTGAGAATGAATCCGGTATTGCTCATCGTGTGTGGTTGTGTCTAGTGCGCGCCGATCAAGGGCGGGGGCTGCCGGGGGCGCTCCAGCCGCGGCGGTTGAGCGCATCCAGCGTCACCAGGGTCGCGTCGACCGTCATGGCGCCATCCGCCATGATAGCAAGCAATGCCTCCGGCTCGATACGCCGGTGCTCGGCCACCTCCCCGTCGCGGTTTTGCGGCACGAAATCCGGCGGCAGCAACAGGTCGTACACGTACACGGCCTCCCACTGCACGCCCTCGGGGATTTCACGCAGCACTTCGATCACGCCATGGGCTTCTGCGCGCTGCGCCAGTTCGGGCGCAATGCCTGACTCCTCGTCGCACTCGCGCACCAGCGTGGCGAGCGGGTCGCTGCCGTGCGGCATGCCGCCTGCCACCAGGTTGTCCCACATGCCGGGGTCGACCGCCTTGGCGGCGCTGCGCCGCGAAATCCACAGCGCGCGCTCGCCGGCAATGACGCCGTTCATGTGCGAGGCAAAGGTCAGCAGCCCGAGAAAGCGCGCCGCCGCGCGCTCGATCACCGCGAAGGCCGGCGCCGCGAGTTCCGGCGTGACTGCGAACAGCTCGTCGCGCCAGCCGCGCACATGGCCGGCATCCGCCAGCCAGTGCGCCAGCACCTTCAGCGCGGCGCTGCGAGCGGGAGCATCGCCGCAGTCCGGCAGCAGCGCCACGCTGCTATCGCGCGGCTCGCCCAGCACGGCCGGCACCGCATCCTGCGCGCGCAGGATGCGCGCATGCGCGCGCGGCAGCCAGCCCACCTGGCGGCCTTCCACGGTCAGGCGCAGATGCGCGCCGGCATCGAAACGGCTGCGCGCCGCGAGCGAAGCGGCAACGCGGGACACGACGGGGTTCTGGCTGGCGGGCAAGGTATCGGACATGAAGGATCCTGGCGGCCGGCAAGGCACGCCTGCAATGGTTAATGCAATGGTAAAAGCAGTCAATCCAGGACAAGACGCATGAAGCAAAATCAGCCTTCGGGCCTGCCGCAATTCGTGCTGGCGCTCGACCAGGGCACCAGCAGCTCGCGCGCGATCCTGTTCGATCACGCCGGCAACGTGGCACGGGTCGCGCAGCGCGAATTTCGCCAATATTACCCGCACCCCGGCCATGTCGAGCACGATCCCTACGAGATCTGGCAGTCGCAGCTGGCGGTGGCACACGCCGTGCTGAACGACGCCGGCGTCGCGGCCAGCCAGGTGAGCGCCATCGGCATCACCAACCAGCGCGAGACAACCGTGCTGTGGGACCGCCAGACCGGCGAGCCCATCGGCCGCGCGCTGGTCTGGCAGGATCGCCGCACCGCGCCGATGTGCGAGGCGCTGCAGGCCGACGGCCACGGCGAGCTGTTCCGCGACAAGACCGGCCTGATCATCGACGCCTACTTCTCCGGCACCAAGCTGCGCTGGATGCTGGACAACACCGAGGGCGCGCGCGAACGCGCGGCGCGTGGCGAGCTGGCGTTCGGCACGGTCGACAGCTGGCTGATCTGGCAGTTGACGGATGGCAAGCGCCACGTCACCGATGTCTCCAACGCGTCGCGCACGATGCTGTTCAACATCCACACCTTCCAGTGGGACGATGCCCTGCTCGACCTGCTGGACATCCCACGCAGCTTGCTGCCCGAGGTGGTGCCCTCCAGCGGCGAGGTGGCGCGCACGGCGCTGCGGCTGTTTGGCGCCCAGATCCCGATTGCGGGCATCGCCGGCGACCAGCAGGCCGCCACCTACGGCCAGGCCTGCCTGTCTCCGGGCATGGCCAAGAACACCTACGGCACGGGCTGCTTCCTGCTGATGAACACGGGATCGCAGCCGGTCACTTCGCATAATCGCCTGCTCACCACCATTGGCTGGCAACTGGGCGGCACCACGACTGCCGCCAGCCGCACGCAATATTGCCTGGAAGGCGGCGTGTTCATGGGCGGCGCCACCATCCAGTGGCTGCGCGACGGGCTGCAGATCATCAACAGCGCACCCGAGGTGGAGCCGCTGGCGCGCCAGTGCGACGATACCGAAGGCGTGGTGCTGGTGCCGGCCTTTGCCGGCCTGGGCGCGCCGCACTGGGACCCGTTCGCGCGCGGCACGCTGGTCGGCCTCACACGCGGCACCGGACGCCCGCACATTGCGCGCGCCGCGCTGGAGTCGATCGCGCTGCAGAGCGTGGACGTGCTGGACGCCATGCAAAAGGACGCCGGCATCTCGCTGGCCGAGCTGCGCGTGGACGGCGGCGCGTCGCGCAGCGACCTGCTGATGCAGATGCAGGCCGATCTGCTCGGCACGGCCGTGGTCCGACCGCGCGTGACCGAGACCACCGCGCTTGGCGCCGCCTACCTGGCGGGACTGGCCACCGGCTACTGGAGCGGCGAGGACGAGATCGCCAGCCAGTGGCAGGTGGAGCATCGCTTCGAGCCCAACCTGTCGGCCGATGCGCGTGAATACCGGCTCTGGCGCTGGCATCGCGCGGTAGAGCGCGCACGCGACTGGGCGCGGGAGGACGGCGCGCCACCGCATTCGGCAAACTGAGCGCGGGCTGACCACCGCATGCGCCAGATACGTATCAGCATCACCGCGACACGCATTCGCATCAAACAAGGAATCATGCAGACACTGCACACTCCCATCCTGCCGCCCGACCGCGCCACCCTGCTCGCCACCCTCGAGCGCGAGCCGAAGTGGGATGTCATCGTCATCGGCGGCGGCGCCACCGGCCTGGGCACGGCGGTGGACGCCGCCTCGCGCGGCTACCGCACGCTGCTGGTGGAAGCCGCCGACTTCGCCAAGGGCACCTCCAGCAAGGCCACCAAGCTGGTCCACGGCGGCGTGCGCTACCTCGCGCAGGGCAATATCGGCCTGGTGCGCGAGGCGCTGCATGAGCGCGGCCTGCTGGCCCGCAACGCGCCGCACCTGGTGTGGCCGCTCGGCTTCGTGGTGCCGGCCTACCAGCTGTTCGACCAGCCCTTCTACGGCATCGGCCTGAAGCTTTACGACATGCTGGCCGGCGGGCTCAACCTGTCCGGCAGCCGCTGGCTCAACCACCGCGAAACGCTGGCGGCGGCACCGACCCTGGCCGAGCACGTGGGCGGGCGGCCCCTGCGCGGCGGCAACCTGTATTTCGACGGGCAGTTCGATGACGCCCGCCTGGCCATCGCGCTGATGCGCACGCTGTTCGACGTGGGCGGCACGGCCATCAACTACCTGCGCGTGAGCGGGCTGTCGCAGCGCAACGGCGTGATCGACGGCGTCACCGTGAAGGACGTGCTGGGCGACGCCAGCTTCGATCTGAAGGCGTCTTGCGTGATCAACGCCACCGGCGTGTGGGTCGATGCCGTGCGCCAGATGGAAGACGGCCAGGCGCGCAGCATGGTGGCCCCCAGCCAGGGCGTGCACCTGACCTTGCCGCGCAGCTTCCTGCCCGGCGACCGTGCCATCCTGATCCCCAAGACCGACGATGGCCGCGTGCTCTTCGTCGTCCCCTGGAACGGCCACACCATCATCGGCACCACCGATACGCCACGCAAGGACCTGCCGCTGGAGCCGCGCGCCGGCGCCGACGATGTCGATTTCATCCTGGAGACCGCCACACGCTACCTGTCGCGCGCGCCAACCCGCGCCGACGTGACCAGCGTCTGGGCCGGCCTGCGCCCGCTGGTCAAGGCCACCGGCGAAGCCTCCACCGCCTCGCTCTCGCGCGAGCACACCATCCTGGTGTCCAAAGCCGGCCTGATCACCGTCACCGGCGGCAAGTGGACCACCTACCGCAAGATGGCCGAGGACGTGATGGGCACGGCCATCCAGCGCCAGATGCTGCCGGCCGCGCCCTGCGTGACCGCGCAACTGCCATTGCACGGCGCGCAAGGCTTGCCCGCGAAACTGACTGCGCCCGCCAGCGGCTCGCCGGACCGTTACTACGGCAACGAGGTCGGCATGCTGCACGCGCTGCCCGGCAACGAGGAAATGCTGGTGCCCGGCGCCGGGCTGACTGCTGCCCATGTGCGCTTTGCCGCGCGTTTCGAGCTGGCACGGCGGGTCGAGGACGTGCTGGCACGCCGCAATCGCGCGCTGTTCCTGGAAGCCAGCGCCGCCTGCGCGGCAGCACCCAGGGTGGCCGAGATCCTGGCCGAGGAGCACGGCCACGACGCCGCCTGGCAAGCGGCCGAGGTAGCCAGCTTCCGGGAGCTGGCAAGCGGCTATATGTTGGCCTGAGGGGCGGCACGCGGCAGGGATGCCACCCGGCCGCGCGTCCCGTGGGGAATACGGCCGTCATGACCGGGTCTGTCTCATCAGCGTCTAGCTACCGAGCTAGCTACCGAGCTGGCTACCAAGGAAGCCACATGCCTCTTCGTTCGCCCCTGCTTCACACCGCTACCCGCGCCACAACGCGCGTCACCACCTGCGCCATCGCCGCCGCCATCGGCCTGGCCGCCGCCCCCGCCATGGCCAAGGCCGGCATCGACGGCGTGCGCTTCGACCCGCCCCGAACCGTGCGCTACCAGTGCGACGACGGCAAGCAGCTCACGGCGCGCTATTTCAATAGCACTGACAACCAGATCGCCATCCTGCGGCTGGACGGCAAGCCGCTGCTCTTTGCCAGCGTGCTGACCGGCTCGGGCGCCCGCTATGCGCATGGCGCCCACCTGTGGATCACCAAGGGCGACGAAGGCATGCTCCAGGACCTGACCAAGGGCGAGAGCGCGCCGCCGGCCTACGCCAACTGCCACGCCGCGAAATAGGGCTCCCAGGCAGCGCCCAGGAGGCGCCCAAGCAGCGCCCAAGCAAGCGCCCAGGCAGGTCATCGCCAGAACATTTTGGTGCTTGCGCCCTGGCCGAGCGATAATGCGGGTTATCGAATCAGGGAGAACACCATGGACGAGATTGATGATCTGTCCGATCTGCCGATGCCCCGCTTTATCTGGGGCTTCGCGATCTTTACGCCCAAGGGCGGCGAGGTCATGCATGACGAATTTGAATATCTGACCCACACTCGCGCGCCCCGCTTCACCTGCCGGGTGGTCGAACTGGAAGACATGCCGGTCGACAGCGAGGAAAGCGGCATCGACGGGCGCATCGTGCATTACGACGAGCCCGGCCGCCTGTTCTACATCTCCGATGCCGGCATCGCGCTGGTGAACTTTGAGCTGTTCGACAAAGTGCCGGAGAAGCAAAAACTCAAGAAAATCTGCGACGAAGCCATCGAAAACTGGATGCTTCGCCGCGATTTCCTCGACTCGGAAGAAGGCGAAGAGGACTGAGCGCCCTTTGCTCCACCCCGGGGGGACGGCCACAGGCCGTGGTCCCCAGGAGCGGTCCCCGCGGCCGCTCCGTTCCTTCCGCCCAGGCGTGCCTCGCCGCGGGCAACCGCGCTGCCCCGATTCCCCCCCTCTCCGTGCTCGTCAGCCCCGTCCTACACCGCAAGCGGAACGTGCCGGACACCGCGCCAAATCCGCTCTACCTATAGTGGAACCGTGGAAAACAGATAGGAAAGGAAGGAGATCATGCCCTACATTCTCGCCTGGCTACTCGGTGTCCCCGCCTTTGTATTGCTGCTGATCTGGCTGTTCGTGCATTGAGCGTATGCCCTCGCTCAGACAGGAACGGCATCCGGGAGACAACCCTGAAAACCCCTGAACAGCAAAACGCCCGCTGAAACCCAGCGGGCGTTTTGCTTGCTTCCATCTTGCTACGGTCCTGCCTACCACACAGTTCGCGTGGACAAAAACGCACAAATCAGTGCTTCATGCCCACCCTGCCAGCGTGCTGCAATCAGGCTGCCGCGTCTTCCTGCGGCAGGCCGCGTTCCAGCGCTTCCTTCAGCAGGCCGCTCATGCCACCGGCATGCGCCGGTGCCAGTGCCTGCAGGCGCTTCACCAGTTCGGCATCCAGCTTGCAGGCAAACGGCACCAGGCCTTGTTCCTGGTCGAGCCGGCGCTGTTCGCGACGATCGACCTTGGCCGGGCCGGTATCACGGCCGGCACGGACCGCGGCGGACAGCTTCAGGCTGTTTGCGAGTTTCAAGGCTTTGTTCTTTTCGAGGTCGGTCTTTTTCACGGCTTGTTCCGCTAGAGTCTGTCTGGGGCGGTATTGTACGCAGGTCGGCAGGAGGGCTCGCCTTTGCGTCGCGCACACGGCGCGATACACGGCGTGATACCTTCTGCCCGGCCCCGCATTGCGTCACCGCGCCAGCCCCCTACTGCGCGTCCCTCACCTCGATCAAGTCCGCCGCCACCCGCTCGATCTCCGCGTAGACGGGAAGCGCCTCGTCGGGGCCGGTGCATCCGACGCCGGTCGCGCTGGATGCGTCCGCGCCCAGCGGATGAAACACAAAGGCCATGCCTGGCTGCCACCTCGGATCGTTCTTCAGGCTTTCATTGAGGATGGCCAGGTACTGGCTGCGAGTGAACACGTGTTTTGACATCTTCACCTCCGATGATTTGTCGGGATCGTAGCATGGCGCGCGGCCCGATTCGGGTGAGCCTCGATTCACGCGCGCCCCCATGCGTGCGATGATCCCGTTGCATTTGCCGCAATTGAGCCCTTCCCGATGCAACATCGGTGCCTCATCGATACCGCGTCGATAAGACATTGCCAAGACAACGATAAGACAAAGGACGAGACAAATGATACGTAGCACTTTGCCGGTGCTGGCGGTCGCGCTGCTGGCCGCCTGCGCGGCCCCGGCCAACACGCAAAATACCGCACCGCTCACGACCGGCTTCTCCGCCAAGCAACTGGACAGCATGAGCGCACGCGTGCGTGCCGATATCGAGCAAGGCCGCATTCCCGGCGCCGTGTACCTGGTCGCCCGCAACGGCGGCATCGTCAACACGCAGGCCATTGGCTGGCAGGACACGGCACGCAAGGTGCCGATGCGCCCGGACTCGATCTTCCGCATCTACTCGATGAGCAAGCCGATCGTCTCGGTGGCCGTGATGATGATGGTCGAGGACGGCCGCGTACAGCTGGCCGACCCGGTGTCGAAGTACCTGCCCGAGCTCAAGGGCCTGCGCGTTGGCGTGGAGAAGACCGACGCTGCCGGCAAGCCTGTGCTGGAACTCGTGCCCGCCCAGCGCGAGATGACCGTGCAGGACCTGCTGCGCCACACCTCGGGCCTGACCTACGGCGTCTTCGGCAAGTCCCTGGTCAAGGAGGAATACAAGCGCCTGGACGTGGACGCCACCGAACAAAGCAATACCGAATTCATCGCCCGTCTGGCCAAGGTGCCGCTGCAGTTCCAGCCCGGCACCACCTGGGAATACAGCCGCTCCACCGATGTGCTGGGCGCCCTGCTCGAGCGCGTGTCGGGCCAGACGCTGGCCACGCATCTGCAGCAGCGGATCTTTACGCCATTGCAGATGAAGGACACCGGGTTCTGGGTGCCTCCGGCTCAGCAAGGCCGCATCGCGGAGCCCTTTGCCATCGATCCCGACAGCAAGGTGCCGGTCGGGCTGATCGACGTACGTCGCGCCCCGAAGCTTGAATCGGGCGGCGGCGGCTTGGTGTCGACCGCGGCCGACTACTTCCGCTTTGCCCAGATGCTGCTCAATGGCGGCGAGATCGACGGGGTGCGCCTGCTGTCGCCGAAGACGGTCGCCTACATGACGGCCGACCACCTTGGCGCCATGGGCGCCCTTTCCCTGGCGCGCGGCGCGGCCTACCTGCCGGGGCCGGGCTATGGCTTCGGCCTGGGTTTCGGCACACGCACGGGCACTGGCGAATCGGCCACGCCGGGATCGGTCGGGGACTACTACTGGGGTGGGGTCGGAGGCACCTATTTCTGGGTCGACCCGAAGGAGAAGACCGTGGCGATCTGGATGATGCAGGCGCCGGGGCAGCGCGAGTATTACCGCGCGTGGTTCAGGAACACGGTGTACAGCGCCATGATGCCGTGATGCCATAGCGCCGTGATGCCATAGCGCCGTGATGAAGCGCCGCTGTGGCAGCCCGCAGCCACAGCGGCTGGCGGCGCCTACCGCGCCCGACCGAACCCTACAGCGCAGTAACCGACTCGCCCGGCACCAGGCCGTTGATGATGTCCTCGCCGAACTTCACGGCACCGCGGCGCGCGGTGCCGATATTGTCCCAGGGCGCGGCGCTGAGGCGGAACACGCGCGAGCGCTCGGTCCCCGGCTCATGCCCCTCGCGGCAGATCACCACCGACGCGTTGAAGCTGCGATCCGGCCGGCGCTCGGGCCAGGTGCGTTCCGCCTGGTGGCGATAGATCAACGGGTAGAGATCGAAGCCCTTGTAGCGGGTGAAAGGTCCAGTGTCCAACTTGCGCTCCCCTATTGATGGTGGGTGGGTGGATGCGGCCCGCCGGCGCCGCACTTCCACGATTTCGCCCCGCCCTGTTGCCGGGCGGTGGCGGCAATGCCTTCAAACCGGTCAGCCAGCGTCAGTCCGCGTCGTCCGCGGGCTGCATCGACCAGCCTGGTCCCTTGCCGTTCTTGTCGCTCTCGTGGCGCCAGCGGCAGCCGCAGTCGGCACAGGTGTAAGTGGCAAAGGTGATCGCGGGCTGGCCGCGCGGCTTGATGCGCTGCGTATCGGTCAGCAGCAGCCGGGGATGCCCCGTGCCGCCAGTCGAGCCGGGCCGTATCTGCGCACAGGCCTCGCACATGCTCATCATCGCTCCCGCGCCTCGCGCATGCAGCCACCGCGTGGGCCGCTGCGCGCCGGCTGTGTCAATGCTGCGCGGCCCATGCCGCGCGTAGCGGCTATTTATCCGCCGCCATTGCCTTGAGCTGCGCGTCGCCAGCCACGCGCGCCGCGTCCGACGTGGTGAAGGTATCGTCCGAAACAATGGTGCGCTTGACCAGCTGCGCGGCGAAGTCGACCAGGGTGATCACCCATACGTAGCGCCCGGCCTGCGGCGCTGTCTGGACAATTGCCTGAAGATGCGGCGTGGAATCCTTAGCCATGATGCTCCTCCGGAGAATCGGATCAGGCCACTGTAGCACGAGTTGCGCAGGAGGCGGCCGCAACGCCGGTGCCCCGCGCGGGTCAGACCACCTGCAGCTCGCGCAGCGTTCCCAGGTCGGCCGGCGTCAGGCCAAGTTCGCCATAGAAGGCCGCGTTGTGCTCGCCCACCGCGGGGCCGCTGCGGGGCGCAGGCGGCGCATGGCCGGAAAACCTCGGCACCATGCAGGGCGCGGGAATCGAGCCGAGATCGGGGTCAGGCAAGCGGACGACCGCGCCGCGCGCCAGAAAATGTGGATCCTCCAGGATATCGACAATGGTGAAGATCTTGCTGAACGGGATCTCGTGCACGCCCAGCGCCTGCGCCACGGCCGCGTAGTCATGCGTGGCAAACCAGGCCTTGACGGCAGCGTCGAGCGCATCGAGATGGCGTACTCGCTCCGGGTTGCTGGCATAGCGCGGATCGTCGGCCATGGCCGGATCGCCGATGGCATGGCAAAGCCGGCGGAAGATCGGGTCCGACGAGGCCACCAGCGATACCCAGTGCCCGTCCGCCGTGGCGTACATATTGGACGGCGCGGTGTAGGTGGCGCGATTGCCCGCGCGATTGCGCACCTGCCCCAGTTGCTCGTACTCCACGGCCAGCGGCTCCAGCAGGCGGAACAGTGCTTCGGTAGCCGACAAGTCGATCTCGCGCCCGCGCGCCTCGTTGTCATGCGCCTGCGCGCGGCGGCTGTCGGCCACCGCCGCCGCGATCGAGAACGCGCCGAACAGGCCGGCCACCATGTCGCCCATCGGATAGTTCATGTGCATGGGGGAGCCCGACGGGTCGCCCGCCAGGTTGGTGAACCCGCTCATCGCCTCGAACACGCGTGCAAAGCCGGCGCGCCCGGCATACGGCCCGGTCTGGCCAAAACCGGTCAGGCGCAGGATCGTCAGGCTCGGATTGGCCGCGCGCAGGGTCTCGGCGTCGAGGCCCCAGCGGTCCAGCGTGCCGGTGCGAAAATTCTCCACCAGCACATCGAACTGCGGCAGCATCTTGAGGAACAGCGCGCGCCCTTGCGGCTTGCGCACGTCCAGCGTGATGCCGCGCTTGCCGCGGTTGGTGACCTTCCAGTACAGCGGCAACTTGCCCTTCACCGGCGCGAGCCCGCGCAGCGGATCGGTACCATTGGGCAACTCGAGCTTGACGACGTCCGCGCCCATGTCCGCGCACAGCGTGCTGGCAAATGGCGCGGCTACCACCGTAGCCATGTCGAGGATGCGCACACCGGCAAGCGGTCCGTTCTGCCGCGCGGCGGGCGCGTCTTGATCTGTGTGGTTCATGATGGTGCCGAGGAGATGTTGTTGTGTGGTGGAAGATGGCTCAGGGCCGCATGCCGCTCTTGAAAATGCGCCGCGCCAGCGTGGCGCGATGCAGCTCCGATGCGCCGTCGTAAATGCGGAATGGCCGCAGCTCGCGCTGGATCATCGAGACCGGCGTATCGTCGGAAATCCCTTGCGCGCCCATGATTTGCACAGCACGGTCCGCCACGCGCCACACGGCTTCCGACACAAAGACCTTGGTCATGGCCGACTCGTGCTTGACCGATTCGCCTGCGTCCATGCGCATGGCGCAATCGCGCACCATCAGCCGGCTGGCGTGCAGGTCGATATGCGAATCCGCCACCATGGCCTGGATCTGCTGGAGCTCGCACA
Organism: Cupriavidus sp. 8B; assembly: GCF_054589115.1. Taxonomy (NCBI): domain Bacteria; kingdom Pseudomonadati; phylum Pseudomonadota; class Betaproteobacteria; order Burkholderiales; family Burkholderiaceae; genus Cupriavidus; species Cupriavidus sp. 8B. Next base: position 249,911 of record NZ_BAAILO010000381.1, read on the forward strand.
AACGCTGCCCGAACGAATCGCGCTGCGCGGCATAGCGCTGGGCGATTTCCATGGCGCGCGAGGCCCGGCCGACAAAGCGCATGCAGTGCGACAGCCTGGCGGGCTCCAGGCGCGCCTGCGCATAGTCGAAGCCCTTGCCCGGCTCGCCCAGCACGGCGTCGTCCGGCACCACGCATTGCGCCAGCAAGATCTCGCCGTGCCCACCGATCTGGTAGCCGTCCATGCCAGCGATATTGCGCACCAGCCGGTAGCCCGGGTTGTCGGCATCCACCAGGAACATCGTGGCGCCGTCTTCCGTGCGTGCGAGCACGATGGCGAAGGCCGCGCCCACCGCGCCGCTGATAAACCACTTGTGCCCGTTCAGCACCCAGTTGCCATTCGCGCGCTCGGCAATGGTGCGCAGCATGCCGGGATCGGACCCCGCGCCGGGCGCCGGCTCGGTCATGGCAAAGCAGGAACGGATCTCGCCGCGGATCAGCGGCATCAGGTACTTGCGCTGCTGCGCCGGCGTGCCTTGCTGCAGCAGGTTGATCATATTGGGCTGGTCGGGCGGCGCGCAATTGAGCGCGGGCGCGCCGAGAAAGCTGCGCCCCGCTTCCTCCAGCACTTGCGCACGCTCGCTCCAGTTCAAGCCAAGGCCGCCGTATTCGCGCGGCAAGTGCGGGGCGTAGATGCCGGCCTCGCGTGCGCGCGCCTGCAAGCCGCGCGTGACCGTGTCAAGCCGCACTACGTCGTGGGCCAGCGCTGGGTCCTCGCTGGGGATGGCATGTGCCTCGACGAAGCGGCGCACCGCCTCGCGTAGTTCGGTGAGGCGCGTATCGGTTGGGCTGTCCGGGTGCGATGGCATGGTCGACATCGCGCTTAGTCCAGTGTGGTGCCGGTCGACTTCACCAGCGCGCCCCACCATGCCGTATCGCTGCGGATCAGCGCGGCGAACTGCTCGGGCGTGTTGCCGACCGGCTCCGCACCGAGGTCCACCAGGCGCTTGCGAATCTGCGGCTTGGCCAGGATCTTCACGGTCGCGTCATGCAGCTTGGCGATGATCGGGCGCGGCGTGCCGGCCGGCGCCATCAGCCCCTTCCACGCCGTCACCACATAGCCCTTGAGCCCGGCCTCCTCGACCGTCGGCACATCGGGCAAGGCGCTGGCGCGCTTGTCGCTGGCTACCGCCAAGGCACGCAGGCGCCCCGATTGCACATACGGCAGCAACGCCGGCATGTTGTCGATCATCAGCGTGATATGCCCGGCGATGAGGTCGGCCACCGCGGGGCCGCTGCCCTTGTACGGTACGTGCTGCAGCTTGATGCCGGCGGACTGGTTCAGCAACTCGCCCGCGAGTTGCGCCGGGGAGCCGTTGCCCGGCGAGCCAAAGCTGAGCTGCTCGGGCTTGCTCTTGGCATAGGCGATGAACTCCTTGAGGTTGCGCGCCGGCACCGAAGGGTTGACCACCATCAGGTTGTGCTCGCGCGCCAGCATCGTGACCGGCGCGAGGTCGCGCAGCGGGTCATAGGACATGCGCGCGTAAAAGCTGGGATTGATCACGGTGGGACCGGCCGCGGCCAGCAGCAGCGTATAGCCGTCCGGCGCCGCCTTGGCCACCGCATCGCCGCCGATATTGCCACCCGCGCCAGCCTTGTTCTCAACGACCACGGTCTGGCCGAGTTCGTCCTTCAATTGCTCGGCCAGCAAGCGCGCCAGCGTATCGGTGGACCCACCCGGCGGGAACGGCACGACCAGGCGGATCACTTTGGCGGGATAGGCTGCCTCGGCAAGCGCAGGTTGCGCAAGCCCGAGCAGGGTCAGCAGGACGGAGCCCGCGGCAAGCATGGTTTTCAACATGGTGTCTCCTTGACGGAATGACGCCACCTGGCATGATGGCCGGCGGCTGTTCTGTGTCGTTCTGATGGCCCGCTGGCCTCTACGCCTTGCCGGCCGCCGCCTGCGCCAGCGTGCGCTTGGCGATGTTGAGCTGGTGGATCTGGCTGGTGCCTTCGTACAGGCGGAACAGGCGCACATCGCGATAGAAGCGCTCGATGCCGAAGTCCGCGATATAGCCGTAGCCGCCAAACATCTGCACGCAGCGATCCGCCACGCGCCCGCACATCTCGGAGGCGAAGTACTTGCACATCGAGGCCTGCATGGTCACGTCCTCACCGCGATCGCGCTGGCGCGCCGTCTCCATGATCAGAGCGCGCGCAGCAAAGATCTCGGTCTGGCAATCGGCGATCATCGCCTGCACCAGCTGGAATTCCGCCAGCGGCTGGCCGAACTGCTTGCGCTCGGTGACGAAGCGGATCGCTTCATCCAGCATGCGGATGGCCGGCCCGGTGCACAGCGCGGCCAGGTGGATGCGCTGCTTGTTGAGCACCTTCATCGCGGTGCGAAAGCCCTGCCCTTCCTCGCCCCCGATCAGGTTGGCGGCGGGCACGCGGCAATCGTTGAAGTGCACCGCCGAGACCGGCGAGCCCTCTTGCCCCATCTTGCGATACGGCTGCCCGGTGGTCAGGCCCGGCGTGCCGCGCTCCACGATGAATGCCGAGATGCCGGCGGCCCCGCTGCGCGCGGGATCGGTGCGCGCCATGACCGTGAACAAGCCAGCAAGGGGGGCGTTGGTGATGAAGCACTTGGTGCCGTTGAGCACATAGTGGTCGCCGTCGCGCCGCGCGCAAGTCGTCAACGCCGTGGCATCCGAGCCGGCCTCCGGCTCGGTCAGCGCGAACGATCCGGTCAGCTCGCCACTGGCGAGCAAGGGCAGGTAGCGGCGCTTCTGCTCGGGCGTGCCATCCGCCACCAGCGCTTCCGAGCCAATGCCGGTATTGGTGCCCACCCGCGCGCGGAAGGCCACCGAGCACTGGGACAACTCCAGCGCCGCCAGCACGAGTTCCTCGGTCGTCATGCCGGCGCCGCCGTACGCCTCGGGAATCGAAAAACCGAACAAGCCCAGCTCGGCCATTTCCTTTACCAGCGCTTCGGGTATTGCATCGAGCGCGGCCACCTCGGCCTCGCGCGGCACCAGCCGCTCGCGCACGAAACGCCGCAATTCGGCCAGGAAGGCCTGAAAGGCGTCCGGTTCCCTGATCATCTGTCTTGCTCCATCCGGTAAGTGCCGCCGGGATCGGCTGCGTGGAAACCAGCCTAGCAAGCAGTGCCTGAAAAGCGGATCGATGTTTCGCTATCTTGAACGCGAGGCGTGCCCGGAATGCCCGGCGATGGCTATGATGGATGCGTACCCCGGCCCTGCGGCGCAGCCCATGCTCCGCCTTTGAACTGTCGTCCTCTCACGCCCGATGCCGCCCCGCCCCCATCATCCGGACCCCGCCTTCGCCACCACGCTGGCGCACGGCCTGGCGCTGCTGCAGTGCTTTCGCGTAGGCGAGCCCGTCATGAGCAACAAGCAGCTGGTTGCGCGCACCGGGCTGTCCAAGGCCACCATCAGCCGCCTGACGTACACGCTGGCGGCGCGCGGGCTGTTGCTCTACGACACCGAGCTGCGCCGCTACCGGCTGGGCTCCACCGCGCTCTCGCTTGGCTACCCGCTGTTGGCCAGCCTCAAGGTCAGGCAGCTCGCGCGCCCGCTGATGAAGCAGCTCGCCGACGAAGTGGGCGGCTCGGTCTCGCTGGGCCTGCGCGACCGGCTGCAAATGGTCTACGTGGAAACCAGCCGCGGGCACGACGCCATCGCCTTCCGGCCCGATATCGGCGCCTCGCTGCCCATGCTCCCCACCGCCATCGGACGCGCCTGGCTCTGCCAGGCGCCGCCCGGCGAGCGCGATCCGGTGCTGGCTGCGCTGCGCGCCAGCGATGCCGGGCAATGGCACGCGCACGCCGCCGCGCTGGAAGCCGCGGCGCACGATTTCGCCACGCTCGGCTTCTGCCAGTCGCGCGGGGAATGGCAGCGCGACGTGCATGCCGTGGCCGTGCCGATGCGTGCCGAGATCGACGGCGAGATACTGGTCTTCAATTGCGGGGCGCCAAGCGCCAGGATGACGCCACGAAAGCTCGAACGCGAAATGGGTCCCAGGCTGCTGCGGATGGTGCGGCGCGTGGAGACCGCGTTGGGGATCGCGTGATGGCATCGACGCCTTCGCGCGGCACGCCCGTGGCCAACGAGCGCGACACCGGCGACCGCCAGTTCGCCACCACGCTCGCGCACGGCATCGATATCCTGCTGGCCTACCGTCCTGGCGAATCCCTGCTCGGCAACAAGGATTTTGCACAACGCACCGGCCAGTCCCGGTCGGCCGTGGCCAGGCTCACGCACACGCTGACCGTGCTCGGCTACCTGCGCCGCGACGCCACGCAGGCCAAGTATCGGCTTGGCGCGCCCGTGCTCTCGCTCGGCTATCCGCTGCTGGCCAGCATGCATATCCGCCAGATTGCCCGGCCATTGATGAAAGAACTCGCCGATCGCGTCGGCGGCGCGGTGTCGCTAGGCATGCGCGACCGCACGCAGATGATCTATGTGGAGACCGCCCGCTCCACCGACAGCCTCGTCGTCACACCGGACATCGGCGCCGCGCTGCCCATGCTCACCACCGCCATCGGCAAGGCCTGGCTATGCAAGGCGCCCGCCGAAGAGCGCGACAGCGTGCTCAATCGCCTGCGCCTGCAGGACCCGGATGCCTTCCTGGCCTTCCAGCCGCAGTTCCCCCGCCTGCGGCAGGATTTCGAGGCCAAGGGCTACTGCGTGAACCGTGGCGAATGGCGCAGCGATGTCTATGGCTTTGCCGTGCCGCTGTTCCGGCCAGTGGACTCGCAATGGATGATCTTTAACTGCGGGGTATCGGCACCGGCCGGGCCATTCGCCGCGCGCGAGCGGGAAGTCGCCCCGCAGTTGCTGGACCTGGCGCGAAACGTGGAGAGGCTGCTGGGGATGCGGTGAGAAGGCGGGAGCAGCTCAATGCTCGAAATCCAGCCCGCCAAGCAGCACGGTAGGGTCCGCCTGCGAGCGCGTCCCGAAATCGATCTGCCGGGGCGTTTGCCACGCGCGCATCTTGCCCGGAAGGGCAGCGAGATAGTGCTCGAATTTTTCCGCGCCACCGGCAGCGAACAGCGCTTCCACCTCAAGCCCGTCCCACGACAGGTAGACGTTCAACTGCTGCGCGAACCGCCGCGGCTCATCGAACGGTTCGCCGCAAAGGTGGACGCGCGCCGCCCGGCCAGGCCTCTCGTCCGGCACCACCGCGACCTGAATGCGGCCCTTGAACAAATCCGTGATCGTCTGGGCGATGCGCGGGGCCAACTCCGCATTGAAGCGCGCTGCAATGTCTTGGCTCACTGAATGTTTCATCCCGATTTTTTATCGATCGTAGCACGGCGCGTTCGCCGCGACGGCCTCGGGAATGCTCGCGGATCGCCACGTGCGCCAGAACTCACAAGCACGAAGGCCCGCCATAAAACTCAGGTTGACCCCGCCGTGCGCCGACCTATACTGAAGATCTGCCGACTGAGACACGCAGTAGCAAAGCGAAGGTAAGCGGCAGATGATCCTCTGGCCAACATGGCAGTGAGATCAAGCAAGCCGATTAGGCTTGCAAGTCCGAACCGGATCCCAATGAGTTTGCCGACCCGGTTCGGTCCCCTCCCCCTCAACCGCGGGAGATTAAAAAAGCACCTGCGACAGGTGCTTTTTCTATGCATGGGGAGCCCACCTGATGCCAGGACTCCAGATGCACGTGGTGACCCCTACGTGGTGCCCCGATGTGGTGCCCCTGAAACCTGCCCCGGAAATAGAAAAAGCCCTTGAGTATCAAGGGCTTTTTCCGTTGTTCTGGCGGAGAGACGGGGATTCGAACCCCGGATAGGCTATTAACCTATACACGCTTTCCAGGCGTGCGACTTAAACCGCTCATCCATCTCTCCAGCAAGTCCGCGAGTATATCAGAGTGTTGTTTCGCAAATCTAGTGTTTCGTGCTCGAAGGCCCTATCCGCGTCGCAAGTACGTCACGAGACGGTCGATCACCGGCGCGTTGCGTGGCGTCAGCAGGCTGGCCAGGATGGCAACGGCAAAGCCGGCGGGCACGCCGAATGCACCGGAAGCGATCGGGTCCACGCCGAACCAGCGATTGCCGAAAATGCCGGTCATGCGGGTAAAGAACGGGTAGTTGACGAAGATATAGTAGACCGCCACCCCGAGTCCGGCCACCATGCCCGCCACCGCGCCAGCGGCTGTAGTGCGGCGCCAGAAGATCGCCAGCACCAGCACCGGGAAGAAACTGGACGCGGCCAGCGAGAACGCCGCGCCGACCAGGAAGAGAATATTGCCGGGACGCAGCGAGGTGACGTAAGAGGCAAACAGCGCCACGCCAAGCAGCACGATCTTGGCGGTGGTGACGCGCCGCTGGTGGCTAGCGGTGCGGTCGACCATGTGATAGAAAACGTCGTGCGACAGCGCGTTGGCAATGGTGAGCAGCAGGCCGTCGGCGGTGGATAGCGCGGCCGCCAGCGCGCCCGCGGCAACCAGGCCCGAGATCACGTAGGGCAAGCCGGCGATTTCCGGCGCGGCCAGCACGATCATGTCGGGCTGGATGAGGATCTCCGCCCATTGCACGATGCCGTCGCCGTTCACATCGCGAATGCCGAACACCGGCGGGTCGACCTTGCGCCATTGCACCACCCATTGCGGCAGTTCCGCGTATGGCGTGCCGACCAGGTGCTGGAGGAATTCGTACTTGACCAACGCCGCGAGTGCGGGCGCGGAGACGTAGAGCAGCGCGATGAAGAACACCGCCCACGCGACCGAGTTGCGCGACTCCTTCACCGACGGCGTGGTGTAGAGCCGCGTCAGGATGTGCGGCAGGCTGGCGGTGCCCAGCATCAGGCAGAACACCAGCAACACAAAGTTCAGGCGCTTGGTCTTGCGCTCCTCCTCGGAGGGCGACGGATAGGGTTCGGTCGACGGCGTGGAGGGCTGGCTGCGCGCCAGGGCGTCTTCACGCTGCTGGTTCCATTGCTGCTGGGCCGCTGCTACGTCGCGCGGAAACTCCACCCGCTCGCGCTCCACCGTCTTGATCTCGCGCAGCGGCGCGTTGCGCAAGCGCAGATCCTGCAAGCGCGCGGCCAGCGCATTGCGCTCCTCGTCGAACGATCGCGGCAGCCGCGAGATGCGATCCTGCATCTGGATGGCCTGCTGGCGGTAGAACTCGCGCACGGCCTGTTCGGCCGGGTCACGCTCGATGCTGCGCTCGCGCGTGTCGATCTGCTGCAGCAGCGTGCCGTAGCTCAGTTGCGGCAGCGCTTCATGGTGATGCTTCCACGCGATCATCGAGACCGTGACCAGGAAGGCCACGATCAGCATGATGTATTGCGCGACCTGGGTCCACGTCACCGCGCGCATGCCGCCGAGGAACGAGCACACCAGGATGCCGGCCAGGCCGAAGAACACGCCGACGGCGAACTCCACGCCGATAAAGCGGGTGACGATCAGCCCTACCCCCTGGATCTGCGCCACCAGGTAGACGAAGGAACATAGCGAAGCCGCCAGCACGGCAATGGCGCGCACCGGCATGTTGCCGCCGGGCTTGCCATTGCCATAGCGCGCGGCGAGGAAGTCGGGGATGGTGTAGCCGCCGTACTTGCGCAGGTAGGGCGCGAGCAGGAACGCGACCAGGCAATAGCCGCCGGTCCAGCCCATCACGTAGGCCAGGCCTTCGTAGCCCGACGCGAACAGGATGCCGGCCAGGCCAATGAAGGATGCCGCGCTCATCCAGTCGGCGGCGATTGCCATGCCGTTGAACAGCGCGGGCACGCGCCGGCCGGCTACATAGTATTCATTGAGGTCGGAGGTGCGGCAGATCAGCCCGATGCACGCATAGATGGCGATGGTGACGAACAGGAATACGTAGCCAAGCCAGAGGGCATCGCCGCTGGAATGCTCCAGCAGGCCCATCATGCCGATGAAGACAAACAGGCCTATCGTGAACAAGCCGTAGTACAGCAGCAGCCGTCGGCGAAAGCGCGACTGTTCGTCAGGCATGGGAGCAGTGGTTGGACAGGCGGGGTGGGCGAGCAAGGAAACCGCCGGCACGCGCAAGGCGCGCCGGCAGAGGCGGATGACCGCGTTATTGTGCCTGCTTCAACTGGTCCAGGATGGCGGGGTTTTCCAGGGTGGACGTATCCTGGGTGATTTCTTCGTTCTTGGCCAGCGAGCGCAACAGGCGCCGCATGATCTTGCCGGAACGCGTCTTGGGCAGGTTGTCGCCAAAGCGGATGTCCTTTGGCTTGGCGATCGGGCCGATCTCCTTGCCCACCCAGTTGCGCAGCTCGGCGGCGATTTTCTTGGCCTCTTCCTCGTCCGGGCGGGAGCGCTTGAGCACCACGAAGGCGCAGATGGCCTCGCCGGTCATGTCGTCAGGGCGGCCTACCACCGCGGCTTCGGCCACCATCGGGTTGGAGACCAGCGCGGACTCGATTTCCATCGTGCCCATGCGGTGTCCCGAGACATTGAGCACGTCGTCGATGCGGCCCATGATGGTGAAGTAGCCGGTGTCCTTGTCGCGGATCGAGCCGTCGCCGGCGAGATACAGCTTGCCGCCGAGTTCTTCCGGGAAGTAGCTCTTCTTGAAGCGCTCCGGGTCGCCCCAGATGGTGCGGATCATCGACGGCCACGGACGCTTGACCACCAGGATGCCACCGCTGCCGTTCGGCACGTCCTGCCCCGTCTCGTCGACGATGGCCGCGATGATGCCCGGCAGCGGCAAGGTGCACGAGCCCGGCACCAGCGGCGTGGCGCCCGGCAGCGGCGTGATCATGTGGCCGCCGGTCTCGGTCTGCCAGAAGGTGTCCACCACCGGGCAGCGCTCGCCGCCGATATTGCGGTAGTACCACATCCACGCTTCAGGGTTGATCGGCTCGCCCACCGTGCCCAGCAGGCGCAGGCTGGACAGGTCGTATTGCTTGGGATGGATCTTCTCGTCGGCCTCGGCCGCCTTGATCAGCGAGCGGATCGCGGTCGGCGCGGTGTAGAAGATGCTGACCTTGTGGCGCGCGATCATGTCCCAGAAGCGGCCGGCGTTGGGATAAGTGGGCACGCCCTCGAACACCACCTGCGTGGCGCCGGCGGCCAGCGGGCCGTAGGCGATGTAGGTGTGCCCGGTGACCCAGCCGATGTCGGCGGTACACCAGAACATGTCGTCGGGCTTGATGTCGAAGCTCCACTTCATCGTCATCAGCGCCCACAGCAGGTAGCCGCCGGTGCTGTGCTGCACGCCCTTGGGCTTGCCGGTGGAGCCCGACGTATAGAGCACGAACAGCGGATGCTCGGCGCTGACAGGTTCGGCTTCGCACGTCGGCGGCTGGCCGGCGGCGACGTCGTCCATCCAGCGGTCGCGGCCTTCGGCCCAGTTGACCTTGCCGCCGGTGCGGCGGTACACGATCACGCTCTTCACGGCTTCGCAGCCGCCCAGCGCCAGCGCTTCATCGGCGATGGCCTTGAGCGGCAGCGCCTTGCCGCCGCGCATCTGCTCGTCGGCGGTGATCAGCGCCACCGCGCCCACGTCGACCAGCCGCTCTTGCAGCGACTTGGCGGAGAAGCCGCCGAACACCACCGAGTGCGTGGCGCCAAGGCGCGCGCAGGCTTGCATCGCCACGACGCCTTCGACGGACATGGGCATGTAGATAACGACGCGGTCGCCCTTCTTGATGCCCAGCGCCTTGAGGCCGTTGGCGAACTGGCAGACCTTGGCATGCAACTGGCGATAGGTGACCTTGGTGACGGTGCCGTCGTCGGCCTCGAAGACAATGGCCACCTTCTCGGCATTGCCGTTGCCCAGGTTGCGGTCCAGGCAGTTATAGGAGGCATTGAGCTCGCCGTCCTCGAACCACTTGTAGAACGGGGCATTGCTCTCGTCCAGCACCTTGGTGAAGGGCTTGGTCCAGTGCAGTTGCTCGCGGGCGTGGCGTGCCCAGAAACCCTCGTAGTCGCGCTCGGCTTCGTCGCACAAGGCCTGGTAAGCCTCCATGCTGGGAATCGCAGCTTGCTTGGCGAACGACGCCGGGGGATTGAAAATGCGATGCTCCTGCATCACGGACTCGATGGCGGACATTTGCTTGTCTCCTGATATAGCGTGGCTGCCTGGCTGCGAACTTACGCTTGACGGCTTACTTAAACCTGACGCTGCCAAACCCAACCCGCACGCATGCCGGCACCCGTGCGCTGCCTGCTGCAGCGCACCATGAATAACGGCCGGGCGTGGGTAAGGATGTGCAGCCTTCTCCATTAGGCTAGCACAGCTATAATGCCGCGAGCCCTATCCCGAACGCGGCGCTGCGGCATTGCGGGACTTCGCGGGCAGATATGGTCAGCGCAACGCGCCACCGCGACCCCGCCGGCCGGCGCTCGCAAGATCCCGGCCCGATCCCCGCCAGATCCGACCAAACAGCGCCGCCACCCAGACCCCGTGCCCATCCACGCCCTCTTCCTGATTGCCGCAATGGCCCTCGTCGGCAGCAATGTCGGGCTGGGCAAGGCCATCGTCGCCTACGTACCGATCCTGCTGTTCGCGCTGCTGCGCTTCGCCATCGCCATTGCGTGCCTGGCGCCCTGGTACCGCCCCGCGCGCATGCGCGCCGTCTCTCGCGGCGAATGGCTCAACCTCTTCCTGCAGGCCTTCTTCGGCACGTTCCTGTTTACGCTGCTGATGCTGGGCGGCGTGCGGCTGACCAGCGCCATGGCCGCAGGCGTGATCACCAGCACCATCCCGGCCACGGTGGCCCTGCTCTCGTGGCTGATCCTGCGCGAACGGCTGTCCCGGCGCACGGTGTTCTCGGTCTTGCTGGCGGTGGCGGGCATCGCGGTGCTGAACGTGGCGCGGGGCACGGAACATGGCGGCGGCGGCGCCGGTGACAGCGGCGGCGAGCATGCGCTGCTCGGCAACCTGATGATCATGGGCGCGGTGATCTGCGAATCGATCTACGTGATCCTCTCGCGGCGCCTGGCGCAGACCCTGGCGGCCATCGAGATCTGCGCCTATACGCACTTGATCGGCGGGCTGCTGATGCTGCCGCTGGGCCTGATGCCGCTGCTGAGTTTCGACATGGCATCGGTTCCCGCGAGCATATGGTGGATGCTGCTCTGGTATGCGCTGTCGGCCAGCATCTTCTCGTTCTGGCTGTGGATGAAAGGCGTGCGCCATGTGCCGGCACAGATGGCGGGCGTGTTCACGGCGGTGCTGCCGATCGCGGCCGCCACCTACGGCATCGTGTTTCTCGGGGAGACGCCAGGCTGGCCGCACGGCGTGGCGCTCGCCTGCGTGCTGGCCGGCATCGCACTGGCGAGCTGGCCCGGGCCGCTGGCCCGCCGGGCATGGCGCGCCAGCAGGAAAGAGGCGCGCAACGCCGACTAGCCGCGCACTGACAAAGCCTCGGATTTGCGAAATCTGCGCAATGTACAATCGCGGCCCCTCTCTTTCAGCCAGCTTTCAACCAACCACGATCCACCTGCTCAAGACCTTCATCGACGCCGACCAGCGCGCCCCGCACATCATCAGGCAGGTCATTATCCATCTGTCGTTCCTGCTGTCGGCAGTGGCCATGGCCTATGTGAACAAGCTGGTTTCGCATCCCGCGCATCCCGCCCAATCCGGTGGCCATCAAAACAGTCAAGGCACGGCCCACTGATGTGGTTCGGCCATAGGCCGGCGCCAGGAAACCGCAGCCAAGGCTGCGGTCAGCTTGCTGACAAAGCCGGATCTGCGTTGTCGTGCTCCCCTCTCCCACTTGTGGGAGAGGGGCTGGGGGAGAGGGCGGGCGCTCGTTACGCCTGCGTGCTGGAAAACACCATGGGCTTCGCTTCAAGTGGCTCCTAGCCAAACCACCCCTCTCCCCGGTCCTCTCCCCATGAGGGGAGAGGGAGAGCCCTCGTCAGGGCGCGCGGCTTTGGCCTGCTCGGCGGCGTCGGCTAATGCTCCGGCAGCGGGCCGGCGGCGGGCTCGGTGCCAAGCGCGGCAAGCCGGATGGCAGCGCCCGGCTTCTGCCCCGAGCCGGCGCCTGGCCGCCCGTCGAGCGTGCCCAGCGCAAGCACGATGCCCCGTGCCATGCTGTCCGCCTGGCCATGCGGGCGCAGGTGAAACATGAGCGCGGACCAGCCCAGATGGACAATGACGAGCACGGAGACGGATAGCACCGCCATGCGCCCAAACAGCGTATTGAACGGATTCTTCATGCGTCCGGCGCTTCGTCGACGTCATCGGCTTCGTCGGCGCAGAACGCGTCGAGCCCGGGAACAAAGACGTAGCCGCGGCCCCGCACGGTCTGGATATAACGGGGTACCGATGGATCATCCTCGATCACGCGGCGCAAGCGCCAGACCGGCACGTCCAGGCTGCGGTCGCGGAAATGCATGTCCGAGCCATAGAGACGGTCGTGCAGCCGGGCGCGAAAGCACCTTCATGGGGTGGCCGGTGAAGACCTTGAGCATGGCAAATTCGGTATCGCGCAATGCCAGGCGCTCTGCGTCCCGCGTCAGGATGCGGGCGGAAAAATCGACGTCGAACGGACCAAAGCGGTAAGACAGACGCCGCTCCGGCGCACTCCCCGGGGCTTGCGGGCGGCGGCGCAGCACCGCGTGGATCCGCGCCAGCAGTTCGCGCGAGCAGAATGGCTTGGGCAGGTAGTCGTCGGCACCAAGCTCCAGGCCCGCGGCGCGCCGACAGGAAAATCATGGGCACATCGTCACCGGCCGCGCACACCTCCTGCAACGCGCTCAGCCCGTCCTTGCGCGGCATCATGATATCGAGCAGCACCACCGATGGCCTCTCTTGCGTGAGGCGGCGCGACAAGTCGTAGCCGTCATGCAGCACCGACACCGTCATGCCGCTGGACAGCAGGATGCGTGACAGCAGGTCACAGGCGACGGGGTCGTCGTCGACGAGACGCACGTGAGGAGTCATGTACATGGTTTGGCGAGCCAGGTGCCTGCACGAAATGAAACGGCTGGCCTGCCCGTCCATCGCCATAGGGGTCCGCATGTGAAGGCGCGTGCACGCCGCCCGGGGGCGGCGTGCACGGCGCGGTGGCC
>NZ_BAAILO010000381.1:263062-267889 GCF_054589115.1 Cupriavidus sp. 8B
GCAGCTGCTCAGGTTGGCCGACAGCGTCTGCAGGAACGACTGCAAGGATACATTCGATCCCGAGCTACCGGATTGCTGTAGCGCGGAAAAATCCGTCTCGAGGGTCGACAAGGCCGAGCTACTGGCGCTGTCCGTGCTGGTCCCAGTGGACGAAGTGGTGCTGGCGCCAGCCTCTTGCGCGAGGCTGGACAGATCCGAGCTGAGGCTCTGGTACTGGTGGTGATGGTGGTGATGCCCGGTTGCGGCAGCCGGCGCCTGGGTGGTCTGCGTAGCGTCGGTCCCGGTGGCGCTGGCCACGGTGCTGGCCGTCGTGCTGGCGGCGCTGGTCGCAGCGCTCGTGCCCTGGCTCGCGGAGGTGCCGGCAGCCTGGGCAGCGAGTGCCTGGAACAGCGTTCCGACAAAAGCCTGTACCGCGTTGCCGGACGCATCGGCGCCAGGCGCGGTGCTGCTGGTGCTGCTGGTGTTGCTAGTGGCCCGTAAGGCCCTGTAAGGCAAGCGTGCCAGGGAGGGGGAGGAACTTCGCGGCAGGGGATGCGCATCGGCCAGCCATGCGTAGCGAAGAGCACCCGCAGCACTGTCGACAGGCGCATGCAATCCGGCATCCCCCCCTCGCTAGGTGTATGATTTCGGGCTGAATTTCCCCTCGACTGTCCTCCCCACAAAAATGACTGTCATCAAACAAGAAGACCTCATCCAGAGCGTCGCCGACTCCCTGCAATACATCAGCTATTACCACCCGATGGACTACATCACCAGCCTGGGCCGTGCCTATGAGCTGGAGCAGAGTCCCGCGGCCAAGGATGCGATCGCGCAGATCCTGACCAACAGCCGTATGTGCGCTGAAGGCAAGCGCCCGATCTGCCAGGACACCGGCATCGTCACGATCTTCGTCAAGGTCGGCATGGATGTGCGCTGGGATGGCGCCACCATGGGCCTGTCGGACATGATCAACGAAGGCGTGCGCCGCGGCTACACCAACCCGGACAACGTGCTGCGCGCGTCCATCGTGAACCCGCCCGAAGGCGGCCGCAAGAATACCAAGGACAACACCCCTGCCGTGATCCACTATGAAGTGGTGCCGGGCAATACGGTGGACATCCAGGTGGCAGCCAAGGGCGGCGGCTCGGAGAACAAGTCGAAGTTCGTCATGCTTAACCCTTCCGACTCCATCGTCGACTGGGTGCTCAAGACCGTGCCGACCATGGGCGCAGGCTGGTGCCCGCCGGGCATGCTGGGCATCGGCATCGGCGGCACCGCCGAGAAGGCCATGGTCATGGCCAAGGAATCGCTGATGGACCCGATCGACATCCAGGACGTGATCGCTCGCGGCCCGCAGGACTGGATCGAGGAAATGCGCGTCGAGCTGTACGAGAAGGTCAATGCGCTGGGCATCGGCGCGCAAGGCCTGGGCGGCCTGGCCACCGTGCTGGACGTCAAGATCATGGGCTATCCGACCCACGCGGCTTCCAAGCCGGTGGCGATGATCCCGAACTGCGCGGCCACCCGCCACGTGCACTTCACGCTGGACGGCAGCGGCCCGGCCAAGCTCGAAGCGCCTGACCTGTCGGCCTGGCCGAAGGTCGAGTGGGCACCGAACACCGAGACCTCCAAGCGCGTCGACCTGAACACGCTGACGCCGGCAGAAGTCGCCTCGTGGAAGCCGGGCCAGACCCTGCTGCTCAACGGCAAGATGCTGACCGGCCGCGACGCCGCGCACAAGCGCATCGCCGACATGCTGGCCAAAGGCGAGAAGCTGCCGGTGGACTTCACCAACCGCGTGATCTACTACGTGGGCCCGGTCGATCCGGTGCGCGACGAAGCTGTCGGCCCGGCAGGCCCCACCACGGCTACCCGCATGGACAAGTTCACCGAGATGATGCTGGCCCAGACCGGCCTGATCTCGATGATCGGCAAGGCCGAGCGCGGCCCGGTGGCGATCGAGGCCATCAAGAAGCACAAGTCGGCCTACCTGATGGCGGTCGGCGGCGCGGCTTACCTGGTGGCCAAGGCCATCAAGCACGCCAAGGTGGTCGGCTTCGAAGACCTCGGCATGGAAGCCATCTACGAGTTCGACGTCAAGGACATGCCCGTGACGGTGGCCGTGGACAGCGAAGGCACCTCGGTGCACAAGACCGGACCCGCAGAATGGCAAGCCAAGATCGGCAAGATCCCGGTCGCTGCGCTGTAACGCGAGCCACGCCGTGACAGCGATGCTGTCTGCACAAGCCGGGTCCTCCGACCCGGCTTTTTGCTACCTAACCTCTTGATTGCCTCGATCCTCCCTGTGAACAACGCTCCCATCGGCATCTTCGATTCCGGCCTCGGCGGCCTGTCCGTATTGCGCGAGATCCGTGCCCTGCTGCCGCAGGAATCGCTGATCTACGTGGCCGACTCGAAGTACGCGCCCTATGGCGAGAAGCCCGAGCACTTTGTCGAGGCGCGCACGCTGCAGGTTTGCGAATGGCTGGTGGCGCAGGGCTGCAAGGCCCTGGTGATCGCCTGCAACACCGCGACCATGCATGCGATCCACACGCTGCGTGAACGCCTGGCGCTGCCGATCATCGGCGTCGAGCCCGGCCTGAAACCCGCCGCCGCCGCCAGCCGCAGCAAGGTGGTAGGCGTGCTGGCCACGGGCAACACGCTCAAGAGCGCAAAGTTCGGCCGCCTGCTTGCCTCGCTGGAAGGCGAGAGCCGCTTCCTCTGCGAGGCTGGCGTCGGGCTGGTGCCGTTGATCGAGCAAGGCGATGTGGACGGCCCGGCCGTGCGCGAGAAACTCACCGCCTACCTGTCGCCCATGCTCGAGGCCGGCGCCGATACGCTGGTGCTTGGTTGCACCCACTACCCCTTTCTCTCCGGCACCGTGCGCGAACTGGTCGGCGACCGCCTCACGCTGGTCGATACCGGCGACGCCATTGCGCGGCAACTGCGGCGCAAGCTGGCCGAGCACGGCATGGCCGCCGGCGCCGATGCGGTGCCCAACGACCGCTACACCTCGACCAAGGACGCCGCCCACCTGCGCGCCATGGCCGCGGCGCTGCTGCATGTGGATGCGCCCGCGCAAACCCTGGTGATCGAGCCGGCGCCGGCATTCGACTGAGGCATCGGCATTCCCGCTTCCGGTTATTGCAGGAACCCCAGCGGCCGGTGCTGCCGCACATCTGGCTTGACGGCATGCTCCTGGCGCAACTGCGCCAGGAATTCGTCTGGCGTCAGCGTTTCGCCGAGCAGCACGCACTGACGCTTGACCGTGGCAAAGTCGCCCGGCGTCAGGCAATCCATCTTCGCCAGTTCGTCGCGCATGGCGGCGTCCATGCGCTGCGGATCGGCATCCAGCGCTTCCTCGATGAACATCGCCGTACGTTGCTCTGCCTTGAGCGGCAGGAAACGGATCTTGAACGAGAAGCGGCGCAGCGCAGCCTCGTCGATCCGCTCGAACAGGTTGGTGGTACAGACGAAGATGCCGTTGAAGCGCTCCATGCCCTGCAGCATCTCGTTGACCTCGGACACCTCGTAATTGCGCACGGCGTTCTGCCGGCTTTGCATGAAGCTGTCGGCTTCGTCGAGCAGCAGGATGGCGCCGTCTTCCTCCGCGCGCGCGAACATCGCGGCGATCTGCTGCTCGGTTTCCCCCACGTACTTGCTCATCAGGTCGGAGGCGCGCCGGATCATCAGCGGCTGCTCCAGCGCCGCCGCGATGTGCTCGGCCAGCGCGGTTTTGCCGGTGCCCGGCGGCCCGTAGAAGCATAGGGTGCCGCGCTGCCGCGCCTTGAGCGCCTGCACGATCTTGCCGACTTCGTAGCGCGTTTCCAGGTTGAGGTAGTCAAGCCGGTAGTGCGTCACCACCGGGCGCCCTTCCACTTCCGGGCGCAATCCCATGGCGCGGTCGGCATGGTCAAGCTGCCGCACGATCAGCGCCTCCACCGGCTCCGCCACGCCCGGGCCCGCCAGTTGCACGAAGCGCGCGGCCGATTGCACCTGTGCCGGCGTCAACGTCTTGCGCGCGGCCAGCGACGCGATAAAGGCGTCGCTCACGTCCAGCGCGCCCAGGTGCTTGCGGATGATGTTCTCGCGCACCAGCGGCGGCGGGATCTTCAGCTCCAGGTGAAACTGAAATCGGCGCAGGTAGGCGGGGTCGATCTGGCGAATCGAGTTGGAAATCCAGATCACGGGCACCGGATTCTGTTCCAGCGTCTGGTTGACCCAGGCCTTGCCGTTCACCGAGCCACGCGGGTCTTCCTGGCCGAACAGGCTGGTGAGCTCGCGCGCGCTGCCCGGGAACACATCCTCGACTTCATCGAACAGCAGGGCCGTGCGCGGACGGCCGCGCAGGAACGCCTGCGACACCTGCAGCGAGCGATAGCGATCCTTGCCCGACAAGCTGTTGCCGTCGCGGTCCAGACAGTCCACTTCGTACAGCTCGCAGCCGGCCTCACGCGCCAGCAGCCGCGCGAACTCGGTCTTGCCGGTACCGGGCGGCCCGTAGATCAGCACATTGACGCCGCAGGCATGCTGCTGCGTGGCGTTCGCCAGCAACGCCGACAGGTAGCGCGCATCGGTCTCGACGTGCGGATAGTCGCCGGTGCCAAGCGTGGGTGCCGCCGCCGGACGCGTGAACACCGCCATCATCTCGGCTTCGTTCGCATAGTTGCCGAGCAGGACATGCAGCAGCCGATCCGACAGGCGCATCAGGTCGCCCAGATCGGTCACGCTGTTCTCGGGCAGGGGCTGCTCGATCAGGTTGAGCGTCTCCAGGCGCGAGCCCGGCCGCAGCGAGGCCGCCACGGCGGCCGGGCTCGCGCCGGTCAAGCCGGCCAGGATCTGGAAGGC